>CAZBTT010000529.1:0-3786 GCA_964494295.1 uncultured Acidobacteriota bacterium | reverse complement strand
GTGCGGCCATCGAGACGGATGTAGGCGCCTGGGGTCTCGATTCCGCTCAGGTAGTAGAAGGTGTTGAACTGACGCGGAAACTGAAACCCGTCGGTGAGCGGCATCCCCTGCGCGACCGCGACCGCGTTGTCGCCGATACGCTCGTACACGCCGGCCCAGCGCGCCTTGAACTCCTCGGGCGGGAAGTCGGTCTGGTAGTGCTGAGCGTTCGCGGCCGACGCGGCTGCGGCCATGGCGACAACGAGAGAAACGCGACGGAACATGAGGCCTCCTGAGCGGGGGGAATCGACTTGAGGGCCAATCTACTTCGTCTGGCCCCGGATCAGGCCGCGTCTTTGAGGGCCATCGCCCGGGTCTTGAACATCAGCCCCGCGGGAACGAGAGCCAGGAAGAACATCTCGAAGCCCGCGAGCGCGTAGTACGTCCTGGCGGTGACCAGCGTCTCCCGGCTTTCGCGGCGCAGATAGTGGCTCTGATCCTGGACGCGGCCATTCAAGGCGCCACCGCCGAGCGCCCAGGTCACGCCGACAAAGATGACGAGGCACCCCACCATCGCGTGGTCCATGACCTTCGCCATGACCTTCACCACGGGCGGTTCGGGCAGGCGGGCGGCGACGAACCTCGCGACGAGACAGACCAGCGCAATCACGCAGGCCGCCTGGTTCAAGTCGATCGTCTCGGTAACGGCGCCGTACAGGAGGACGCCAGCTAGAAGCGCGGCAGTGAGCGGGAAGAGCAGCCGGCGCACGGTCACGCTACCGAATCGCGAGGAGGGCTTCTTCGGTTCTCCAGTACCAGGTGTCGTCGGCGAGGGCAGGCGAGGCGAGGGTCCGTGCGCCGAGCGTGTTCACTCCAGCGAGCTTGAATTCGCGACCAGCCTGGATCACGAAGGTCTCGCCCATGTCGTTGGTGAAGTAGACCTTCCCATTCACAGCCACGGGCGAAGCGGAGAAACTCTCCTTGATCGCGGTCCCGAGCCGCTCCTGGTAGACGAGGGTTCCAGTCTTCGCCTCGAAGACAGTCAGGATGCTCTGCATGTCGTTGATGAGGTAGAGCAGATCGTCGACGACGATGCCGGAAGGCACAAAGGGCGAGCCCTTGGGCGAGGTCCACACCACGTTGGTGGCGGTGACATCGCCGCTGCCGCCCGGGCGAATCGCGAAGGTCGGACCCGCGCGGCCGGAGGAGACGAAGACCATGTTGTGCGCCACCACGGGTGTCGGGATGACCTCAAAGGTGTTGCCCTTGACGGTCCAGAGTTCGGCGCCGGTCAACACGTCATATGCGGCAACCCGGCGCTGACCGTGCACGATCAGTTCGTCGCGCGTACCCGCACTGATCACCACCGGCGTGCCCCACCCGACACTCTCCGTCCGCGGCGTGCTCCAGAGCGTCTTCCCGGTCGCCTTGTCGAACGCGGCCACGAACGCGGTCTGATCGGCCACCGGCTTCTGGTCCTGATACAGGAAGACGCGGTCCTTGTAGAGCACGGGCGAACCCGCGGGACCGTGATAGTTGTCGATATGGGAGAACTTGCGGTGCCAGACGATCTTCCCGTCGAAGTCGAAAGCCACGAGTCCGTGACGACCGAACGAGGCGTAAACGAATTTGCCGTCGGTGACCGGCGTGGCCGAGGCGTAGCCGTTCTTCTGATGGACCTTCTCGGTCGCGTCTTGGGGAACCGCGGTCTGCCACAACATCTTTCCGTTCGCGCGGTCGAACGCGAGCAGGGACAACTTCGCGCCGTCGTTCTCCGACGTGGTCAGAAAAATGCGGTCCTTCCAGAGGATCGGGGAAGAGTTGCCGCTGCCGGGGAGCGCGGTCTTCCACTTGACGCCGTCGGTCGCGGACCAGGCTTCCCGGTATTTCCCGGAGACCGCGAGGCCCTGTCCCGACGGTCCGCGCCAGCGAGGCCAGTACTTCGCGCCATCACCCGTCACTTCGACCATGGAGACTTCGCTCGAGGCAGCCCGCGCTGCGCTCCGCCCCCCGATCACGACGGCGGCGATCGCAACGACACCCATCAAGCGGCAGAGGATTCGTGTCATGACTCAGGATTCTAGACCGCGCTCCGGGAACGATCCTTGAGACCTCAAAGCACGGATTCAATTTCCTGATCGGGATCGGCGGGAAGCCACTTCTCGAGCATGGCCCGGATCTCGGGAAGACCGGCCGGCTTCGCGAGATAGTCGTCCATTCCCGCGGCCTGGCAACGAGCCGCTTCGTCTTTGAGGACGTTGGCGCTCAGGGCGACGATCGGTATCGGGGAACGCCCCTTCTGTTTCTCCACCGCGCGGATCGCCGCACTGAGCTCGTAACCGTCCATCTCCGGCATCTGAAGGTCGGTGACGAGCATGGCGTAGTCGCCGCTCTCCCACCGCTTGAACGCTTCGCGCCCGTCAGGTACGACATCCGCCGGGAAGCCCAGGGCGCGAAGCTGCTGCACGATGACCACCTGATTGACCTTGTTGTCCTCGGCCACGAGGATCAGATGGTCGTGGCGGATCTTCGGACCACGATCCGTCGGTCGGGTCTGTGAAGCCCCGTTCCCGGGGGCGGTCTCGTCGGCCCCTCGCCCGGCCGCGAGGGCGACCGCTTGAACGAAGACGCGGCGGCTCAGGACATTTCCGTCGAGCTGCACCACGCCCGGGCGGGTCTTGCGCGGACTCCGCCGGCGTCCCCGGCCGAGAATCACGAAGGTGGTCTGCTCATCCCCTCGCGGCGACGCGGCCTCGATCGCCTCGTCTGGAGAAATCGGCGCATCCGCGGCGTCGAAGATCCAGACCCACGGCCCCTTGGGACATTGGGCCGCGAATGCCCGCGCGCCGGCGAGGTCGGCCACACGGTCGATCCGGGCGCCGCCCGCCACGAGATACGAGGTCAGGTCCCACGACACGCCCGACGTCCCGCCCACCACCAGGCAGGACAGGCCGGCGATGGACGGGGCGGAGGGCGGCTCCTCGAGGGGCGTCAGCGCCTCGAAGGGAAGACGCGCGGTAAAGGTCGAACCCTTGCCGGGTTCGCTCTGCACATGAATCTCGCCGCCCATCAGTTGCGCGAGATTGCGAGAGATGGCGAGCCCGAGGCCGGTCCCACCAAACCTCCGGGTGATCGAGGCGTCGGCCTGCGTGAAGGACGTGAACAGCCTCGAGAGCGCTTCGGGCTCGATGCCGATCCCGTTGTCGGTGACCTGGAACTCCACCACCGCGCGGCCGTGCTCCTGGCCCGCGAGAAGAGCGCGCACACGGACGCGCCGTGGCTGCGCCTGGGCGCTCGAGAACTTGATCGCGTTCCCCACGATGTTGTGCAGCACCTGGCGGAGACGGATCGCATCGCCGAGCACGCGCGCGGGCAGACGCGGGTCCGTGAAGTACGTGAGCTCCACGCCCTTCTTCGACGCGGCCTGGTCGAGGAGTTCGCACACCTTCTCGACCCCCCCCGAAAGGGACATCGGCTCGCGTTCGACCTCGACCATCCCCGCCTCGATCTTCGAGATATCCAGGATGTCCTCGATGATCGCGAGAAGCGAAGTGGCCGACTCGTGGGCGAGATCGGCCATCTGAGCCTGCTGGCTCTTGAGGCTGGTCTGGCGAAGCACGTCGATCATGCCGAGAACACCGTTGAGGGGGGTGCGGATCTCGTGGCTCATGTTCGCGAGGAACTGCGACTTCGCCTGGCTCGCCTGCTCGGCCACGCGCCGCGCCTGCTCGAGTTCAGCGGTTCGCTCGCGGACCTTGGTCTCGAGTTCGGCGTTGAGTTCGGAAAGGCTCATCTCCGCGCGCTTGC
>CAZBTT010000528.1:0-3796 GCA_964494295.1 uncultured Acidobacteriota bacterium | reverse complement strand
TTTTCCCGGAGGTTGCGCGGGCTTGTTGGGATGGCCTGGCTAACACCAGCTGCCAGGGGGCTTGGGCGAGGTGGGGGAGGTCGGCGTGGTGCCGCCGCCTGTGGCGGACATGAATTTCGCGTCGTTGACCTCGAGCTGGTTCACCTCGGTCTGGCCGGGGAGATAGATGAAGTTGCCGGGCATGAACGGGTTTTCGCCCGCGACCGGACTCGGCAGGGTCCCGACACTCCGGAGCAACGAGGTGCCCGGGGTCAGCGCATCAAACGCCCAGGCGTTGGCCTGCGCCTCGGTGGCGCCGGCGGCCCGGATCTTCGCAATGCTGTAGTTGTTCCATTGGCTGGACGAACCGTCGTACATCGCGATGTCGCCCTCGGGAACCTCGAGCACGGCGTCGAAGAGAACGAAGGTCGGGGACGCGCTCGTAGACGTCCCGCACATGACGATCGTCTTCCGAGTTGGCGAGAGGTACACGGGAGTGACGCCATCCATTACGGGTGAAGATGCCAGCAGGGTCAGCAGCGTCTCTCGGGTCGGATACAAGCGGTTGCGGCCGCTCTCACCGTTGACGCGATCCAGAATGAACTGATACCCGCCGCTGCCGCGGAAGGCATTCGCCATATAGGGGGAGGTGGCGAAGCCGCGCACATCGAGCATCTGCACCAGGGCGCGCTGGTTCGGGTCCTTGTTCAAGGAATCGACGACCGAGAGCATTTCGCCAACCGCGTAGCGGACCGCGCCCTTGACCTCCTTGTTGGTAGTGAGGTTGAAGGAGGACGGCGGAACGGAGACCACGGCATCGGTCAACGCCTGACCCGCGACCTCCCACGAATCGTCGCCGCCATTCAGGATCTTCACGCGCGAGCGAGCGAAGCCCCAGTAACGGAACGTCCAATAGGCGACAGACAACTGGTACATCTCGCTATCGCTCGACGCCTTAGGAATGGTGAGCACGATTGTCGTGTGCTCGTCGATGCCTAGCCTCTTGACCAGCGCGTCCATCTGCGGCCCCGCGAGCATCATGGTCCCGGAGGGACCAAGGCCCTCCTCTCGCGTCATACTCAATTCCGCGCTGTAGTCCAGCAGGACCGAATCGGGAATGTGCTTCTTGGTAGGCGACGTGAAATTGGCGCGCGTGGTCACGGACACGACGACAACACGGTCGGCGGTGCCGAAGGGCGCGTTGATCTTGCCTTCATCCGCCCAGGCGATGAGCGTACGGGCGTCGATGATCGCGCGAGCGGTGGTGCTCGAGACAGGTTGGTCGTATCCGGTGGTCCCGGCGGTGCCCGAACATCCGGGACTACCGAGGACAAGTGCGGCCAGGGCGGTCGCGAGAGAGCGCAGCTTCGCCCGGCGTGTGTTCAAGGGACCTAGTGACATGGCGCCTCCATGGTGCTTCCTATCGACCAGGCCGCCCGAGGCGGGAGTGCCTCGACGGGCGCGCACTGGTCCGGATCACGCCGCCGAGCGTCCGCGGCGCTAGCACGCGTGGTGCAAGTTGCGTACCTCAGACGCAACTGCTGCGATTGCCCTCTTTGGCCGTGTCGGAGCATCGAGACAGCGCACCGGGTGCGGTATTTGTGAGCGCTGCCCGCAACCTCTGCGCGCGGTCGCCCTGTTAGTCGCTACCAGCTGAACCCGATCCGGAGGCCGACGCCGCGTCCCTTCAGATCCAGGGTCGGATCCACCCGAATCTGAGTTTCG
Source organism: uncultured Acidobacteriota bacterium (assembly GCA_964494295.1). Lineage (GTDB taxonomy): Bacteria > Acidobacteriota > Vicinamibacteria > Fen-336 > JAGNNV01 > JAGNNV01. Next base: position 2,092 of record CAZBTT010000528.1, on the reverse strand, counting down.
GTACCCGTCGATGCGGCCATCGTGGTCTTCGCCCAGCGATCTTCCTTCCTGACGCTGGCCAGCAGGCCTCCAACGCCCAATCCGGCCAGACCGGCCCCAGCCGCCAATCGGCCCGACCGCGGCCGTTCGGCGGTCATGCTGAGGTCGTAGCCGCCACCATAGGTTTCCGCCAGCATGGTGAGCCCCGCCAGCGAGACGCCCAGACCCAGAGCACCGAGGATCGCGCCCTTCGGCCGTCTTTTCCCGAGGCTCACCTCCAGAAGACCTTTTGACGTGCGCGGGATGGTGACCGCGGCCCCTTTGTTGGTCAGCAGGGTGAGGGACGTCTGGTCCGCGGCGGTTACCGTGCCCACAATCTGCCTTCTCTGGCGAAACAGGCCTCGTCGCTCAGACTCCGTGAAACGAACGCGTGAACCGATCGCGATGCCCGGGGCGGAGGGCTCTGTCGGCTTGTCCTGCGCCGCCGCGGAGGATGCCGCGAGCGCGATCAGGGCGGGGATGAAAAACCGGGTGAACGCGCAGACTCGCATGCGATCCATGACGTGCTCCTTTCCTGAGCACGAGGAGCGTAGGGGGCGTCCCTCGATCCCATTCGAGGATCGTGGGACGGTTCGTGGGGCGTCACACCCCTCTCCGCCGCCTCAGCGCGGCTTCGTGTGGTAACCCGCGCGATGGCGCACACTCGCGTCGCGCCGCGAGATCTCGACATTCAGCCGACGGTGCTCGACCTTGGTTGAAGGCTCGGCGACGAAACCGATCACGTACATGGCCGCGATGTCATCGACGATCCGTTTGAGCTGCGCCACGACGTCTGGAGAGGTGCCGTCGACCACGAAACCTCCGGAGTCCCGGGCCAGGGTCTCGAGCCCGCGCTGAGCGTCGCGGGCCAGGTCCTTGTATCTGCCGCTTCCCGAACCGAAGGTCGCGAGACGGGCCGCGTACGAAACCACGTAGCACGTGACCTCGGTCTCCTGAACGGCCCGAACCGCGTCCGCGAGGCTTCGGCGGCTGGTCGAGTCGTCACCGTCGGTGAAGAGGACCATCACCCTCCGGCCGCGCTGCCCGGAGACCAGGCCCGCTCCGTCGGCCACGGCGTCGAATATCCGGGTGCCCGCGCCGCCTTTCATCCTGATCATCTCGTCCGTGACCGCCGCGACGCTCTGCGCGTCGAAGCCGCGGTCGTAGGCGTCGCGGTCGAAGGCCAGGATGCGTCCCCGGGCAAACGACGGAACCGCGCGAACGAAGTCCACGATGACGTCGCGCGCACGTCTCAATTCGGCGCTCATGCTGGTGCTCGTGTCGAGGAGCAGCACAAGCTCCACCGGAGCGCGGTCGGAGTCGGCGATGTCCGACGTGCGGAGAAAGGTCTCGATCTTCCGGGGCTTTCCGTTCTCGCGAACCACGAAATCCCGAATCTCGAGGTCGCGCACCGGCACGCCGTCTTTCGCGGTGACGCTCACGACCACCTGAACGAGTTCGACGCCGGCTGGAAAGACCAGTCCCGGGCGAACCGGTTCCTGGGTCAAGGCAAACGACAACAGGGTCGGCAACATCACGATCGTGTCACCGGCGTTCGTGCTCTCCACCCATACGGGTGGACTTTAAGTGCAGGGCCTACTCGACAGCACCTCGAAAGAGCGACGGGATCGGCAAGGTCCTCATGGTGTGAAGTCCGGGAGGGGCCTCGATCACTTTCGGCAGTGAGTTCACGACGATCGAAGCGGTCGCGATGTCGCCGTGATAGCCGCCGATAGCGCGCACGCGCAGGTTTGGGGAGCCCTCGATGCGGACCTCGTCGTAGGTCTCGGGCGCGCCAAGGTAGGCCTCCATGTGGAGGGAAATCACCGGGTCGCCCTTGCGGTAGCCGACACCATCCTGCACGAGGCCGCACACCTGGCCGGGCTCGACGGTGAGGAACTGGCTCTTGATCGTCTCCGTCGCGATCTTCGGCTGAATCTCGTCGGTGATGCGATCCACCTTGAAGCCGAGGGCGTCGGCGAGCATCGAGACCGACTCGGTGAGGCCGACATGGCGCACCGCCTTCGTCTTCACGAGTTCGCCGAACTGCTCGGGAGTGAGGGTCGCGCCGATC
>CAZBTT010000527.1:0-3798 GCA_964494295.1 uncultured Acidobacteriota bacterium | reverse complement strand
CGGGGAGCACGTCGATGAAGTGGAAACCGTCTCGGGTTACCACTTCGCCGGTTTCGACTTCGATCGGGGCGCTGAACATCGGGCCGGCGTAGCAGAACGAGTGGAACTCGCCGTTCTCGCCGCAGGGGTCGACCTCCGGCGGGAGCGAGTCGAGCAGGTCCGCGTCGAACTGCCCGCCCACGAAGGAAACGTCGAGGGCGCGCGGATCGACGCAGGTGATCACCGCGCGGAGACCCGCGGACTGCATGCGTCGGGCCAGCGCCGGGGTTTCGGAGGCCGCGCTCCAGATTGGAAAGAGCGGCTCGACGCCGGTTCCCTCGAGCTGGCGGATCCGATAGTCGCGCACGTCCTCGAGGAAGAGATCGCCGAAGGCGACGTGTGTGATCTTCTCCGCGCGCGCCCTTTCGATCACACCGGACATCAGTTCCGCGTACTGCTCGTTCGAGCACGGCCACGGCAGCGGCACGGACCACAAAGGCAGTCCGGTCGCGGCCGACTGCGCCTCGACCAGCGATCGTCGAACCGCGTGCATGGCCACGCGATCGACCGAGTCGTTGAACGTGGTCAGCAGGCCAACCACCTCGACCTCCGCTTCCTGCCGGAGTGTGTGGAGCGTCCAGGCGCAGTCCTTGCCGGAACTCCACGACAACAGGACGCGTTTCACGGCAATCCCGCGCGGCCGGAGCGGTCGATCAACCCGCGACTTTCGTCCCGCAGTCGCCGCAGAACTTCGCCTTGGGCGCGAGCTTCTTGCCGCACCCTTCGCAGAAACGGGCGGTTTCGATCTTGGTGCCGCACTCGGGGCAGAACTTCTGGCCGAGGGTCGCGGCCCCGCATTTCGGGCATGGGGCCTTGACCGCCCTGGTCTTCGCAACGATGCGTTCCTCTTCCTCTATCGCGACATCGTTCGAGACCTGCTCCCGGACAGCGGTCGCGCGAAGCGCGGTCTCCTCCTCCTCCGAAACCGGGGCGCAGTTCTTGCACATTCCCGCCCCGCCGTTCCAGCAGGTCTTTTCGCAGAGCCAGTTTCCGCACCGCCGGCACTTCTTGAAAAGAGGCTTGATCTCCGCGACCGCGGCCTTGAGGGCGGCGTCGTGCGAGGCCCCGCCCACCGCGCGCTGCACTTCGTAGGCGCTGTCCGCCGCGCGTCCGAACATGTCGCCCAGGAAACCGCTGGCGCTTCGAAGCAGGCCTCCCGCGGTGCCGAGCATGTTGCGGTCGAACGTGGACATGAAACCGTCCCCGCATCGCTCGCAGAAGAACTTGAACTGGAAGCCGACGTCGGTGGAGAGGTCTTCGTGATTCTGAGTGAACTCAATCGGCGGCATGATCGGATTTTAATCCGACGGAGAAGCGGAGCCGGCTAGCGTGTTGTGCGCACCGCGTCGCCGTCCTTCAATGTGCGCAGGATTGCGAGTGGGCCGAGGACCACCTCGGCGCCTTCGGTGACGCCCGTGACTTCGACGTCGAGGCCGGAGATGAGACCGAGGGTCACCTTGTTGAAGACCGCCTTGCCCTCGCGGACGAGGTACACGCCCGTCTCTTCTCGTTCGCCCATATCCCGCGTCACCACCGCCTGCAGCGGAAGGGCGAGAACGCCGGTTTTCTCATCGGCGAGAATCTCGGCATCGCACGAGATGCCCGGGCGCAGGGCTCCGCCCGTCTCTTCGAGCGAGATCACCACGCGGAACTCGCGCGCGGACGCGGCCTGAAGGGAGACCGGGGGAAGGGAAGACGCGCCGATCTCCGACACCGCGCCCGCGAACTCGCGGCCCTGAAGCGCATCGAGGGTGACCCGCGCCTTTTGCCCGGCCTTCAGGCGCAACGCGTCGGCCTCGGCCACCTTCAACTCCGCGTTGAGCCCCGTGTCGCCGACGAGTCGCATCAGTGTGGTGCCGGGTTGATTCTGTATGCCGATCACCACCATCTCTCCTTCCCGGACCTGGAGACGGGTGACGATGCCGTCCATCGGGGCCACCACCGAAGTCTTCGAAAGTGTGTCGCGCGCGCCTCGAAGCTGCGCGTTTGCCTGATCGATCCGGCTGCGGATCGCGGCGAGCTGGGCTTTCGCGGCGTCGAGGGCGGCCTGCGCGGAGTCTCCCTGAGCCTTCGGCAAGAGGCCCTGCTCGACGAGAGCCAGGTTTCGATCGGCGGTGAGCCTCGCCTCCACGAGCCGCGCTTCGGCGGCCTTGAGGTCGTCACCCAGCGCCCGGGCCCCCGACTGCGCCGCCTCCACCTCTGAACTCGCGCGGACCGGGTCGAGTCGCGCGAGGACCTGGCCCGTGCGCACCCGGTCGCCCTCCTTCACGTTGAGGCTCACGACCCGGCCCATGACCGACGCGCCGATGTCGGCGTACCGCTTGGCCACGATTTCGCCGGACGCGGTGACGTACGAGCGGAACGACTCGCGCTTCATCACGGTCGTGATCTCGACCACCACGCCTCGCGGCCGCCTCGACATGAGAACGAAACCGGCGACGCCGAGAACGACGAAAACGAGGATGGCTTTCCGCAACATGTTCAAATACTATACAAAATGATGATCGCGGAGTCTTTCTCCCAGGCCTTCTCGGTGATTCGAGAGTACCGGCTGCGCTCGGCCCTTGGCGCCCTGGCCATGGCCGCCGCGGTGATCGCTCTCGCCGGCATCTCCACCGGTCTCGAGGTCCTGGAGTCGTTCGCGGCCCGGACGGCCGCGCGCACCATCGGCAGCGACGTGTTCACGGTGTCGAGGGTGGGCCCGCGGGGACGGCTCGGCCGGCGTGAACTGGCGCTGAAACTCGAGAGGAACCTCCCCATCTCCAGGTCCGACGCCCGCTTCCTCGATGACCATGGCGACGATCTCGTGATCTATGCGCCGTCGGCGCAGCGGATCGTCGACGTCACCTCGGTCTTCGGAAAACTGGAGTCCGTGCCGATCACCGGGACCACACCGGCACTGACGAGGATTCAGGAGATGGCGCTCGCTCAGGGACGTTTCTTCAGCGACGACGAGTCGCTTCGGGGGGAGACGGTCGCGGTCATTGGCGAGGAGATTCGCGCCGCCTGTTTCCCGAACGGCCGGGCGCTCGGCGAAACCCTGCGCATCGCCGGCCGGGCTTTTCGGGTCATCGGCGTTCAGGAAGCGATGGGGCAGTTCGGGGGGCAGAGCCAGGACCGCTATGTCTTCGTGCCGCTCAGCGCCTTCGAGCGGACGTTCGGCCCCGCGACGAGCCAGCAGTTGTTCGCGAAGTCGCTCGTGTCCGGCGACACCGTTCTCGCCGAGGACCGCGCCCGGGCGAGCATGCGCGCGAAGCGCAAGCTCTACCCCGGCCAGGAAGACAACTTCGACGTGGTGATACCGGATGCAGCGCGAAACTTCGTCTTCACGCTGGGACGCTCGCTCAGCGCGGCTTCGATGCCCATCGCGGTCATGTCGCTCCTCGCTGCCTTCGTCGTGGTCACGAACACGACACTCGTGTCGGTCGCCCAGCGCACCCGCGAAATCGGAATCCGGCGCGCGGTGGGAGCGCGGAAGGCGAACATCGGCGGGGAGGTCCTCGCGGAGTCTTTGATCGTGAGCGTCGTGGGGGCGGTCGCCGGCCTGGCCTTCGTGGCCCTGCTCGCGGCCATCGCCTCCTCACTCCTCGGTATTCCGCTCGCGCTGGCTCCCGCCACCCTGATCCGCAGCCTCCTGATGGCGATCGCCGCCGGTGTGCTTTCCGGAGCTTTCCCCGCGGCCCGCGCGGTTCCCATCCACGTTCCCACTTCCCTCCGGTCCGACTGATGGCCGCCGCCGATCCGACCCGCCCCACCCAC
>CAZBTT010000526.1:0-3798 GCA_964494295.1 uncultured Acidobacteriota bacterium | reverse complement strand
CCCGTGGCATGAGCGTGCTCGATTTCGAGAATGAGGTCCGCGCACAGTTGAAGGCACAGCGTCTTCGCGAGGCCGTGACCGATGGTGTGACGGTCTCCGATGCGGAGGTCACCGCCGAGTTCCGCCGGCGCAGCGACCTCATCCATGCGGAATATGTTCATCTTGCGACCGCCCCATTCGAGGCCACGATCCAGCCCACCGACGCCGAGGTGGTCGCACGGTTCGAAGCAAACAAGGAACGTTTCCGCTTGCCGGAGCGTCGCGTGCTGTCCTACATCCTCGTGGATCCGGCGGAGCTGCGGGCCAAGGTCCTTCCCACCGGAACCGAGATCGAGACCTATTTCCGAGCCAACCCGACGGAGTTCTCAACCCCCGCCCAGGTCTGCGGCCGGCACATCCTCGTGAAGGTAAAACAGAGCGCGGCCGCCGCCGAGGGCCACGAGGACGGTGAAGCGAAGGCCTTGATCGAAGCCGCGTCGGCTCGCTTGAAGAAGGGCGAGGCGTTCGAGAAAGTGGCGAAAGAGGCGTCGGAAGACAGTTCTGCATCGAATGGCGGCAGTCTTGGCTGCTTTGGCCGCGATCAGATGGTGCCGGAATTTTCCGCAGCCGCATTCGCGCTGGCCCAAGGGGCCACGTCGGACATTGTGAAGAGCCCCTTCGGGTACCACATCATCAAAGTCGATTCCATCCTGCCCGAATCCAAACAGAGTCTCGAGCAGGCCCGAAAACGGATTGAGGCCCAACTGCAGGAATCAAAAGCGCGCGAACTCGCCGGGCAAAAGGCCGAGGCCGTCGTCACCGCCCTCAAAGCCAACCAGACCCTTGAACAAATTGCTACAAATCAGGGACTTACCGTGAAGAAGAGTGAGCCGCTTCAGCTCGGAAAAGGCGCGGGGGTCCTCAGCAGCCCGGTCCTTCTTTCGACGGCTTTCGAGCTCAAGGAGAAGGAGACATCCAAGGAAGGATTTCCTGCGGGAGCGGGCGCGGCGTTCATACGTCTCGATCAGGTTCTTGCCCCGAAGATACCCGATGTCGCCGAGGTGAAGGACGAAGTCCGCCGGGACCTTATCCGTCATCAGGCGCGGGAGAAAGCAAGAGAAGCGGCAAAGCTGCTGGCGGCGGATGCGGGTCGAACAGATCTCGCCAAGGCCGCCGCTCGAGCCAAGGCCACTCGCATGGAGACCAAGGGCCTGGTCGGGCGCGGCCAGGCGTTCACCGAGATCCCGCAGAGTTCCACCCTTGAAGACCAGGCCTTCGCGCTCGAGGACAAGCAGCTCTCCGGACCACTCGATACGCCCACCGGGGTCGCCATCGTGCGCGTGATCGAGAAAAAAACCTCGGACGAAAGCACCCTCGTTCAGCAAAGGGAGTCCATCCGGGAGAGCCTGATTGCGGCCAAGAAGGACAGGCTGTTCTCGAGCTACCTCCAGACCCTCACCGACCGCTATCCCATCACCCAGAACGCCGAGGCGCTGGCGGGCATCCGCTAGCACTGACTCAGGAAGAGGAGCCGCATTCTTGGACTATCGCGCGGCGGGTGTGGACATAGGGGCGGCGGACGAGGCCAAGGAACGCATCAAGCGACTCTTGTCGAAATCAAAATCGGCATCGGTCCTTTCGGAGATCGGATCTTTCGGGGGCGTCTTTCGGCCCGATTTCTCCGGGATGAAAGAACCAGTCCTTGTTTCTTCGACGGATGGCGTTGGCACGAAGATCAGGGTGGCGCGCGACTGCCGTATTCACGACACCGTGGGTTACGACCTCGTCGCCCACTGCGTCAACGACATCCTGGTGCAAGGCGCGCGGCCCCTTTTCTTTCTCGACTACATCGCCATGGGCCGCATGGACCCGGCCCGCGTGGAGTCGATCGTGAGCGGGATCAACCGGGCGTGTGAGGAGTTTGGCTGTCCGCTGATCGGCGGCGAGACGGCTGAGATGCCGGGCACCTACGCGGAAGATGACTACGATCTCGCGGGTTTCATCGTGGGCGTCATGGACCGGCCCAACATTCTTCCGAGGTCCGATGTGAAGGCCGGCGACGTGCTGTTGGGCCTGCCTTCCGTCGGGCTGCAAACAAACGGCTTCTCCCTCGCGCGCAAGGTCCTGCTTGAGAAGATGGGCCTGAGCGTTGAGGACCGGCATCCCGGCCTTCCAGGCACGGTCGGCGAGGCTCTTCTCGCACCCCACCTGAGCTACCTGAAGGCACTCTGGCCTGAGCTTTCGCAGGGCCGGATAAAAGCGCTGGTCCACATCACGGGCGGCGGGTTTCAGGGCAATATTCCCCGGGTTCTCCCGCGAGGTGTCGGCGCCAGAGTCCAGACGAACTCCTGGCCCGTCCTTCCGGTCTTCAAACTCATCGCCGCGGGTGGCCCGGTGGAGAAGGAAGAGATGTTCCGAACCTTCAATATGGGGATAGGGATGATCGTGGTGGTGGCTGCGGAGACCCTCACCGAAGTTCAGGCGTCCTTTGCCGCACGCGGGGAGGCCTGCCATCGCATCGGCGAACTGGTCGATGGCGAGGGCGTCGCGTTGATGTGAAACGCGTCGCGGTCTTCGCGAGCGGACGGGGAAGCAATCTCGGCGCGCTCATCAAAGCTCAGGCGGATTTCCCGTCGTATCGAGTGGTGCTGGTCATCTCGAACGTGGCCGAAAGCGGTGCCCTGGCCCTGGCGGCCGAGGCGGGGATCGAAGCCCTCTGCATTCCCAGTCGCGGCGTAGACCGGGCGGTCCATGAACAGGCGGTCCTGGCCGCGATAAAGGCCCGCACCATCGATCTGATCTGCCTTGCCGGCTACATGCGCGTGCTCGGGGCGAGATTTATCGAGGACTTCGGAAAGCCCATTCTGAATATCCACCCGTCCCTCCTGCCCTCCTTTCCCGGCATTCACGCCCAGAAACAGGCCCTGGAGGCCGGCGTTCGATGGACCGGTGCCACAGTGCATTTCGTTGATTCCGGGCTGGATAGCGGACCTATCCTGCTTCAGGAACCCGTCCCGGTCCTGCCGCATGACAGCGAAGCCTCGTTATCGAGCCGGGTCCTCGAGGCGGAACACCGCCTCTTTCCTGAAGCTACAGACACCGTGGCGCGCAACAATTACCAGATTCGAGGCCGAAAGGTTCTTCTGATCCCGAGCCCCACCCCGTAGGCGTCTTGCCCGCAGTCCCCACAACGGATTGTGAGGCCGAGGCGCCTGCAGTCTGCTGTGGCCCTCCGGAGTTCTCCCTTTTGAAGAAATGTCCCACAAAAGCTTGACTCACCCTACCCGTTTTCGATATTCTGGCTGAGTCCCCAAACGGCGGACGGTTCTTTGAAAACTAGACAAGTACACGCAATTTTTTGAGTTTCAAAAGCGTTTTTAGCCTTGAAGACAAAGGGGGCTCGTAAGAGCTCTTTGACTCTCGGATGACCAGACGAGAGTCACTCACAGTTTTAACTGGAGAGTTTGATCCTGGCTCAGAATCAACGCTGGCGGCGTGCCTAACACATGCAAGTTGAGCGCTTGAGGGGGGCAACCCCCAAGAGAGCAGCGAACGGGTGAGTAACGCGTGGGTGATCTTCCTTCGAGTGGGGAACAACATCGGGAAACTGGTGCTAATTCCGCATAATACCCTGGGGCTACGGGCCTCAGGATCAAAGCCGGGGACCGCAAGGCCTGGCGCTTGAAGATGAGCCCGCGTCCGATTAGCTAGTTGGCGGGGTAACGGCCCACCAAGGCGACGATCGGTAGCCGGCCTGAGAGGGCGGACGGCCACACTGGAACTGAGACACGGTCCAGACTCCTACGGGAGGCAGCAGTG
>CAZBTT010000525.1:0-3803 GCA_964494295.1 uncultured Acidobacteriota bacterium | reverse complement strand
CGACCGACTTTGCGTTGGAGGGCTCGGCTTCAGCCGAGCCTGACAAAAAACCCCCATTCGCTACGGCCCGAGAAGCGCAGGCGCACGCTGCGCGCAGCACTTCCATTACCGAGCCGATTGGACACCCACGTCACCCCCGCGCGCCGCCTGGTCGTCCATTGCCGGCTGGCAGTGCCAACGAAGCGCGTACCGCGCTGTGTTCGCGTGATGTTCGGATTACTGCGTGGTCCAGTTGACAAGGACCTGGATGGGCGACGAGTCCTCCGCGCGCGACGAGAGCGGCAGCTTCAGCAGGAAGCGATCGCCGACCACCGCGATCTGATCCAGAGCGTTCGACGGGGTCAGACCCGCGGCAAAGAGCGGCTTCGGTTCGCCCGCGCGGCGCGGATCGCCTTCCGGAATCGACACGGCCATCAGCCGCCCGTCGGGATCCAGGAAGAACAGCTCATTGCCATCGCTCGACCACCGCGGCTGCACGCCGCCCTTCTGCGAGATCTGCCACTTTTCGCCGGTGGGCGGAAACGGAATCACCCAGACCTGATCGGAGCCGCTCTGGTTCGAGGCGTACGCGATCCATTCTTCGCTCCTGGAGAATCGTGTTTCGTCGGACAGGGTCACGTTGGGCACGAGGATCACCGGCTTGGCGCCCGGGGTCAGGAGATCGAGGGCCTGGGCCTCGTAGAAGCCGAGCCGCTGTCGCCCGTAGGTGAGGAACCGTCCATCACGGCTGAAATGATCTGGGAACGCCTCGGCCGCGACGAGCACGCGTTCGTCGCCGCCGTTCGCGGCCCGCATCACGAGGCTGTCGGCATGGCGATAGCTGATCTGACGGCCGTCGGGCGCCCACGTCGGGTCGTCGAAGTTGTCTTCGTCGAGCGGCGTGATCGGCGTCGTGACGCCGCGTTCGACCTCAATCAGCGCGAGCGAGTTCACGCCCGTCTTCGGATCGCGGCGACTGGCAGCGATGCGTCGGCCGTCGGGCGACACGTCGAAGTTGGTATAGCTGTCGGGTGCCCCGACGGTTCCGACCTTTCGTCCGGTGCGATCCACCCAGGTGAACTGGACCTCGCTTTGCGGCGCGGTCCTGAACACGAGCACGCCGGTCAAAGACGCGCTTGCCGCGAGGTCGCCGGATCGCCAGTTCTGGGACACCGATGCCGCGATCTGCCGCCGCTCACCGCTGACCGTCAGGCTACGGCTGTCGAAGGGTTGTGCGTAAAGGGCGCCGCTCATCCCGAATAGCAGGTAGCCATCGGCGTACATCGCGCCGACCGCCCCGGTCAGCACGGTCCCGAGCTCACGGCCGTCCAGCGTGGCGGCCCGCGTTTCGAGGGTGCTCTCCGAACCGTTGTTGCGGAGCGTCGTATAGAGGAACCTCTCGCCCCCGGGCAGGAACGATGGCCACCCGCGCCAGATTTCTCGCGCGAGATCCGTTTTCATCACCAGCTGGGGCGCGCCGCCTTTGGCGGGCAACTGGAACACGCCGGCAGCCGTCGACACGAGCAGCACTCCGTTCGGCCCCCAGGCCGCTCCGGTTGCGCGTCCGGGGAACTCGGCGAGCGTGCGTGGTGGCCCGTCCGGCACCTCTCGAACGATCAGCGCCGGACCGACGAAGTACCCGAAGGACTTGCTGTCGGGCGACCAGACAAACGGGCGAATCGCCGAGGTCGTCGCCGACATCGGACTGAAGGCGAGCGTGTCGAGCCGCCGGAGCGAGACCCCGGTGTTGCCCGTGGGGCTGGTGGCTGTGGCGGCGCCCGTGTAGGCGATATAGCGCCCGTCGGGAGAGACCGAGACGGCATCAAACGGTGCGGTGTTCGCCGGCAACGAGAACAGCGCGGGCGGTACTACTGCGGGCGCCTTTGCGGTGAATCGTCCGGCCGCGAAGCTCCCCGCGACCACCAGTGCCGCAACGCCCGACATGCCGAGGGCCCCCCGCAAATGACTCCGACCCGAGCCCGACCCCGACCCCGACTCCGAACCCGTTCGTTCCGCGTTTCCAGAGGCGCCGGCCGTGCCCGCCGATATCGCCTCCAACGCGAACGACAGATCGCGGGCGGACTGAAAGCGCTCCTCGGGCGCCTTCTCGAGGCAGCGCCTCAGGATGTTCTCGAGCGCGGGGCCCGCGCTGCTGCTGATCCGAGGCAAGTCGGGTGGTTCCGCAGTGAGGATCGCGCTGAGCGTATCGGCGGGCGTGTCGCGCCTGAATGCCGCATGGCCGGCCAGGACCTCGTACAACACGACGCCGAGCGCGAAAATGTCGGTCCGCGCGTCGGTCGCAGCGCCGCGGACTTGCTCCGGCGCCATATAGCCGATCGTCCCGATCATCGCACCAGGCGAGGTCTTTGGCCGTTCTCGCGTCTCGCCGTCATCCGTTGGCGTCATCGGGGCTGCGGCCATGTGCGCGATCCCGAAATCGAGGACCTTGACTCGCCCGTCGGTGGTGACGAACACGTTTTCCGGCTTCAAGTCACGATGGACGATGCCGCGGCTATGCGCCGCCGCGATCGCCTCCGCGACCGCTCGCGTGCACTCGAGCGCCTTCCGGAACGGCAGCGGGCCGCCCTGCAACCTCTCGCGCAGCGTCGTCCCTTCGAGCAGTTCGGTCACCGCGTACACGGTGTCGCCTTCGCGGCCGACATCGTAGAGCGCGATGATGTTTGGATGAGAGAGCGCGGCGACGGCGCGCCCTTCGCGCTCGAATCGCGCGAGCGCCAGTGAATCGGTCGCGAGGTCGGCGTTCAGGAACTTGATGGCGACATCACGCCCGAGCCGGGTATCGCTCGCGCGATAGACCTCACCCATACCGCCGTGGCCGATCGGTTCGATGAGCTCATAGGGTCCGAGCCGGGCTCCGGGCCGGGGATGCACTCTGGCAGTATAGGGGAGGCCGTCGCGCTCGAGATGTCGCGCGCGCGTTCGTTGGCGAAGGGATGTCAGCGGGCTGCAGGCTCGCGCGCTCTCTCACTCCGAGGCAGCGGGTCGGGCCGCTTTCGCTCTCGCCCTTCCGGCGCAGACAGCATCGCCGATACGCTCACAACCTTTTCGATTCCCGGGATTCGACGCAGTGTCCCGTGAGTATCTTTGATGTTCATCTCTCACCCGCGTCCAACGACGCGGGCCCAGAGCCGGGCTCCGCGCTCCCCGGCCAGCGCCGTCTTCTTTGGCCGCGGCTACCGCACCGTCGCCTTGGACTTTGCCAGCACGATTCCCGACTCGCCCGCCATCGAGTCCCAGTAGCCGACGAAACGCTTTGGCTCGGGCGCGTCGTAGTTGCGGAAGTTCACGGCCCACCGGTAGCCGATGGGCTGAAACCAGAGGTCGGCGCTCACGCTGAGTGGGCCCTCGGCGTTGTCGAGGGCGACGTTGTAGGTGACACGATCGCGGCCATCGCCGAAGTCCGCATCCTGCGCGGCGGCGCCATGGATGGCGACATCAGCCGTGGTACCCGTCTTGTCCATCCCACGCGGCAATAGCCGGTTGTCCTTCACGTACCGCGCGCCCGACAACAGCCCAGTGGTGACGCGACCGGAAGGATCCACCATCACCGACTCGTAGACCTGCACCTGATCGGCACGCGTGATCTCCGCGTAGTGCGGCTCGAACCGGGTGGCATCCGCATCGTTGTCGTTGCCGGCAATCCGGCCATCCGCCGAAAACCCGCCCGACTCGAAGACGACGCGTCCGGAGGCGTCCTTCACCACGACATGGAGCCAGGCCCGCCGCGACGGGTAGGCCGTGGGCAACTTATGCCCCGCGAGGTTCTGCACATCCACATCAATCGAAACGCCAGTCGCGGTCCC
>CAZBTT010000524.1:0-3809 GCA_964494295.1 uncultured Acidobacteriota bacterium | reverse complement strand
GATTCGATCTTGAACACGCGCATGCGCGCGCCCGGCTCGAAGATTTCGAACGGCTTGTGCTCGGACTTCAGGTTCACGATCTGGATGGTCGGCGCCGCCGGCTTTTCCTCTTTCGAGAAGTCCGGCATTTCGTCTCTCCACGAGTACAGGTGCGATTCGCCCTTCAGGTTGGCCAGAGTCAGGGCGTCGAGGTTGATGATGTCTTCCGGCCGTTGCCCCGGTTGCGCGAGAACGATGAACTCCGAGGGGCCAAGCGGCTTCCCGCTGGTGAACATCACCACTTCACGCACGGCAAGGCCGTCGGGGAAGAATGTGAAGTACTCGTCGATCCAGTCGGACCAGCCGGTGCGCTCGTCGGGCTGCGAAAACTCCTGCCGCACGCTGACCGGCGCGTAGCGCCAATGCACCACGATGCGCGCCTCGTGGTTTTCGATGATGCGGACGTGCGAGTAACGGTTCTGAGGGTCGAGCATGTGCTCGAAGCAGCCTTCGTGGTTCGTGAAGTGTTCGGCGCTTTGATCGGCCATCCACGTTCCGTTCTCCATCACCCAGGCCGGGGAGTAGCGCGTGCCCCGCCAGAAAACCACGCGAAGCGGCGAGCCGTCGAACTGGACCACGACGTCCGGGTGTTCGCTCACGCGGAAGAGTGCGTCCCACTCCTTGTAGTAGTTGAGATGGGTGTAGTACGCGCCGAAGCGCCCCGGGCCCTTCGGCCCTGAAGGCATCACGCGTTGCGGGATTTCGGGCTCGGCCGGAGGCTTCGCGGCTGCGAATTCCGCCCGCAACTCCTCGACGCCTCGCGCTCTCGTATGGATCTTCACTTCGTCGAGGATGCCGTCGATCGTGAACCAGGCCGGGAGGGTGGCCTGGGGACGCACGGGGTGTGAGGGAACCCGCTTCTCGTGGTTCATTCCGATCAAGAGATCGACGCCTGCCGCGAGAACCGCGCCGCCGCTCGCTCCGCCCGCCGAGCCCAGATCGGCGGACGGCTGCAGCTCGCGCCGCTCGCATCGCCGCGCCACGCTGCCGTCGACGAAGACGGTGATGCCCGCGTCAGGATCGAACACCGCGGCAACGTGGGTGAACTTGCGCAGCTTGAGCTTCGAGTCGGTGCGGCACGAGAGCCAGTGGCCGCCGTGGGAGAGTTCGAGGCCGAGCTCCCCGAGGGGACCGATGCCGAAGTAGTAGCCAGCGTGTTCGTCAAGCTCATGGTCGATGATCGGAGCCCAGTTCCACGGATAGGCGGCAAGCGCCACCCACGATTCCACCGTGAACGCCCCCGTGATCTTGGGAGCCGCGGCGTTGTTGCGGCGGATGAGCGAGGTGAAGCCGTCGAGCCGGATCGCCCGGCCGACCACACCTGCCACCCGAGTGGTGCGCCCTTCAATGGTGTCGCTGATCGACCCCGCGCGATCGCGGGCCGCGGCTTCGCCGGGGTCGTCGTCGAACGACCACCATGCGGCAGGGCCCTGAGGCTGCGGCTGGGCTTGCGCGATGCCGGATCCGGCGAGGAGCAGCGCGAGACCGAGGATGGCCCGGCCGGTCACCACGAACCTCGCTCTCGGACGTCCTGCACGACCCGTATCTGCTTTGCGAATAGCTTTGCTCATGTCTTCGTGCTCCTTGAGGGCATCAGAAAGGTCTCACTGGTTCACGCCGCTCGCGAGGAAGCCCCCATCGACTGTCAGGATTTCGCCGTTTACGAAGCTCGCCCCCTCGGAAGCCAGGAAGACGCACGCGGGCGCCAGTTCCTCGACCCGGCCGAACCGCCTGAGGGGCGTTCGCTCCAGAAGCTCCTGTCCGCGACCCGATTCGTCCAGAAGCCGGGTGTTGAGGGCTGTGCGGAATACCCCGGGAGCGATCGCATTCACGTTCACCCCGCGCGGACCCCACTCCACCGCGAGCGCGCGGGTGAGACCCGCCACCCCGGATTTGCTGGCGGTGTAGGCCGCGACCTCGTGCAGGCCCACGAAGGAGGTCAAGGACGCGATGTTGATGATGCGGCCGTAGCCGTTTGCCAGCATGCTCCGGCCAAAGACCTGGCAGGCCCTGAGGGTGCCAGTCAGGTTGGTGGAGATGATGGAGTCCCATTCCGCATCGGAGACGTCGAGCGAGGGTGTGCGCTTCGTGATGCCCGCGCAGTTCACCAGGATGTCGACCTTCGAGAAAGCGGCGACGGTTGCATCCAGCGTGGCCTGAAGCGCCGAACGGTCGAGCGCGTCCGCGGTCAGTCGCAGAGTCCTCCGGCCCCGAGATTCGACGACTGTGGCGGCTTGGTCCACCATATCCTTGCGCCTTGAGACCGGGACGACGTCGGCGCCGCCTTCGGCCAGACCTTGGGTCAGGGCGAGTCCGATGCCCGATGTCCCGCCAACGACCACCGCCACGCGTCCCGAGAGTTGGAGTTCTTTCATCGTCATCCTCTGGTTTGCTCGAACGGATAGTTCCAAGTCAGAACGCTGCGGCCGCGCTGCCCCGCAGGGCCGCGAGCCGGGCGGCGAGTCCGGATCGCCAAACGTGCGCCGCAGGCGACCAAGGAGCGCAACATGCATTTATCCAAGGTCATCGATCTAGAGGACGCGGTACTTCTTCAGGGCGGCGGTGCTGCTCATGCCAGCTTCGATCGCTTTGCGCACCACGTTCTCGGTGCGGACTTTTTTCAACGCCAGCTCCAGCACCCGACCTTCATGGCGCCGGGGGATGACCACCACGCCATCAAGGTCGCCAAAGATCAGATCGCCAGGTTCGATCCAGACGCTGCCGATTTCGATTGGGCAGCGATAGTCCACCACCTGTGTGCGCACGGCTGAGTCCTGCGCGAATCGTCCGCGGCTGAATACCGGGAATCCCTGTTCGAGCATCTGGGGCGTATCGCGGTGGAAGCCGTTGATGACGGCCCCGTGTGCGCCGCGGGCCTTGGCGGTTGCGGTCAGCAATTCGCCCCAATAGGCGCAGCGCATGTCGCCACCGCTCGCGAGGTAAACCTCACCCGGCTCTAGCTGATCAAGCGCCTCCGTGAGCAGCCCGAAGGGCTTCTTCTGCGGTCCATGGACATCGATCATCACAACCGGCATGGCGCGGCCGACGACTTTCATGCTGTTGAGCGCCGGCTGAATGGGTTGCGGCAGGAACTGATGGTACAAACCCAGCCCATCGAGGATGTCGCCTACCACCGGCGTGTAGAGGTCGTGCGCAATCTCGGCGAAGAGTCTGCTTTCGGCCGCGGATGGACGTGGTGGGGTGACTGCTGTGGCGGTGGTGCGTTTCATGCGGTGATCCGGTAGGACGGGTGTGCTCAGCGAGTCGGGTTGGGGGCCATGCGGTTGAGACTTGATCCGATCGTGCTCTGAATGGCGGCTCGCAGGTAACCCATCGCGAAGGCCATTCCCGCGTACCATGGTGCGGCGCAGCTCATCTGCGGCGCGTGATCGGGAATAATCAAGCCGTCGAACTGCTCCTCCTGCAGGATGCGAATGACGCGATGGATATCGATGTCGCCGTCATCGATGAAGGTTTCCTGGTAGTGCGGCACCTTGCCGCGCACGTTGCGGAGGTGGATGTAGGGAACGTGTCTGCCATGCACGTACGTGCGGGCGGTGTCATAGACATCGCCGGTGGTCATCTCGGCGACGGTTCCCAGACATAGTTCGATGCCATTGGCGTGGCTCGGACATGCTGCCAGCAAACGATGGTAAAGGTGCGGTTGATGGACCAGCCTCGGTTGCTGGCGGATGAACACCGAGTGCAGACCCATCGGGCGAGCACACAAGCCGCCCCCCGCCTCCTCACCCCCAGGCCCCACGCCCCTC
>CAZBTT010000523.1:0-3816 GCA_964494295.1 uncultured Acidobacteriota bacterium | reverse complement strand
CTCGCTGACCGTCAACGCGGTTTACACCGGCGCCAACGCGCAGTCGGTCGAAAGCGCGGTGACCACGCCGCTCGAGCAGGAGATCAACGGCGTGGAGGGCATGACGTACATCACTTCCTCCTCCACGAACAGCGGCTTCTCGACCATCAACGTCACGTTCGACATCGATCGCAACATCGACGTCGCTGCAGTCGATGTGCAGAACCGAATCAACCAGGCTCTCGGCCGGATGCCCGCGGATGTCCGCACCAACGGCATCACCGTCTTCAAGAACACGACCGGCTTCATGGGGGGCCTCGGTTTCTTCTCGAAGGACAACCGCTACTCCAGCCAGTTCATCAGCAACTACATCGATCTCTATGTGCGCGACGCCATCAAACGCGTGCGCGGCGTGGGCGATGTGCTCATCTTCGGCGAACGGAAGTTCGCGATGCGGCTCTGGCTCGACCCCGCCAAGCTCGCGGGGCGAAAGCTGACCGCGGCCGATGTCTTGAACGCCCTGCGCGAACAGAACGTCCAGGTGGCCGCCGGCGCCCTCGGCGACGCGCCGTCGTCGCCCGACCAGGCCTTCACGATCAGCGTGAGGGCGATGGGACGGCTTTCCGAAGCGAGCCAGTTCGAAGATGTCGTCGTCAAGTCCGGCAAGGGCGGCGCGCTGGTGCGGGTCAAAGACGTGGGACGCGTCGAACTGGGCGCCGAGACCTACGCCTCCAACCTCCGCTTCATGGGTCTTGAAGCCCAGGGCATCGGCATCACCCTCCTGCCCTCCGCCAACGCCCTCGACGTCTTTCAAGGCGTCATGGCGGAGATGGCGAGGCTCGAGAAGAGTTTTCCTCCCGGTCTCGAGTGGCGCGTGGCCTTCGACAACGTGGTGGTGGTCCGCGAGTCGATCATCGAGGTCATCAAGACCTTGGGCGAAGCCATCATCCTCGTGATCCTGGTGATGTTCCTGTTCCTTCAGAACTGGCGCAGCACCATCATCCCCGCCATCACGATTCCCGTTTCGCTCATCGGCACCTTCGCCTTCATCAAGCTCTTCGACTTCTCGATCAACACGCTGACCCTCTTCGGCATCGTCCTCGCCACCGGCATCGTGGTCGACGACGCGATCGTGGTTATCGAGAACATCGAGCGGCACATGAGCGAGTTTCACAAGTCGGCAAGACGGGCCGCGATTGACGCGATGCGCGAGGTCTTCGGCGCCGTCATCGTCATCGGGCTCGTCCTGGTCGCGGTGTTCGTGCCCGTGGCCTTCTTCCCCGGCGTCACCGGTCGGCTCTATCAGCAGTTCTCGCTGACCATTGCGTTCGCCGTCGTTCTCTCGGTGTTCAACGCGGTGACATTGACTCCGGCCCTCTCCGCGCTGCTCCTCGACAAGGAAAGCCACACCCACGGCCGCTTCTTCACCGCGTTCAACCGCATGGTGGAGAAAGGCACCGCGGCCTACGTCGCCCTGGTCCGCCGGGCGTTGACCCTTCGCGCAGCGATGATCGTCCTCTTCCTCGGCGGCCTGCTCGCCACCTGGGGGGTCTATCGCGTTGTCCCATCGGCCTTCGTTCCGGAAGAGGACGAGGGCTACTTCATGATCCTCGTGCAGTCTCCGGCGGGCGCGTCCCTCGAGTACTCGAACAAGATCGCGGCCCAGGCCGAAGCCATCATCATGCAGGACCCGGATTGCCGCGCCGCTTTCTCGGTCATGGGCTTCAGCTTCTCCGGAGCGGCGCCGAACAACGGGATGATCTTCGTGAACCTCAAGGATTACAAGGATCGCCAAAGGGCCGACCAGTCCTTGAACGCGATCATCAATCGCCTGCGGGGACCGCTGTTCAGCATCCCGGGAGCCTTCGTGGTCGCTTTCCCACCCCCCGCGATCCAGGGGCTCTCCACGTTCGCCGGGTTCCAGTTCGAACTGCTCGATCAGACCGGATCGGCCAGCGTGGATGGCCTCGCCGGCGCGATGTACGGTTTGATGGGTCAGGCCAACCAGTCGGGCAAGGTGCAGGGCCTCTTCAGCAGCTTCAGCGCCTCCGACCCCCAGCTCGTCGTCGACATCGACCGCGACAAGGCGCGCAGCCTCGGCCTGCCGCTGAATGAGGTTACGGACGCGCTCCAGGTGTTCCTCGGTTCGCAATACGTGAACGACTTCGACTTCAACAACCGCGCCTACCGCGTCTACGTCCAGGCCGACCAGCAGTTCCGGACGAATCCCTCGTCGCTCAAGCAGCTCTACGCCCGGACCTCGAACGGGCAAATGGTGTCGCTCGACAACGTAGTGAAGGTCCGGGAGACCACAGCGCCTTCCGTCATCAGCCACTTCAACCTCTTCCGCTCGGCGGAAATCACCGGAACTCCCGGGGCGGGAATGAGCTCGGGGCAGGCGATAGCTGCGATGGAAGAGATGGCGAGCCAGTTGCCCGAGGGCTTCTCGTTCGCCTGGGCGGGGCAATCGCTCGAGGAGATCAAGGCCGGGAGTCAGGCGGGCGCCATCTTCGCGCTGAGCGTCGTCCTCGTCTATCTGGTGCTCGCCGCCCAATACGAGTCCTTCGTTCTGCCTTTCATCATCCTGCTCGGCGTGCCCCTTGCGGTTCTTGGCGCCTTGTCGGCCCAGTGGGTGCGCGGCTTCACCAACGACGTCTTCTGTCAGGTGGGCCTCATCCTGCTGATCGGCCTCGCCGCCAAGAACTCGATCCTGATCGTCGAGTTCGCGGAACAGTTGCGGGAGAAGGGTTACTCGATCGTCGACGCGGCGGTTGAAGCGTCGCGCATCCGCCTCCGGCCCATCCTCATGACATCGTTCGCGTTCATCCTCGGCGTGCTGCCGCTGGCCTTCGCCACCGGCGCCGGCGCGGGTGGCCGCAACTCGATCGGAACCACGGTCGCGGGCGGGATGGTCGCCTCCACGTTCCTGTCGATCATCTTCATCCCTGTCCTCTACGTGGTGATCCGGACCCTCGCCCCCGGGCGCGGCCGGCGCTCCCACGATGAAGAGGAGAGCGGGGCTCCCACGCCCGCGACAATCGCCACCCTGGTCATCCTCTCTTTGCTCGCGCCCGTGGTCGCGCAGGCACAGACCGTGGCCGCGGAACCGACGATCGAAGCGGTGACGTTCGAGCAGGCGGTTTCGCGGGCGGTGGAGAAGAACCCCACCGTGCAGATCGCGGCCACGAACATCCTCCGTGCTCAAGGTCTCCTGCAGCAGGTCCGCTCCGCCTCACTGCCGCGGCTGACCGGCAGCGTCAACAACACGACGCTCGACCAGGCGTTTGGTTTCGACGGCAACGTCGTCCAGCCTAAAAATCAGTGGACGTTTGGCCTGTCCGCGTCGGTACCCATCCTCGCCGCCGCGCAGTGGGCCGCGAAAACGCAGGCCCAGGAGCGCGTTGAAGTCGCTCGCCTCGCCAGCACCGATGCGAGGAAGCAGGTCGCGGTGAGCGCCGCCGCCGCGTACCTCGGCGTGATCACGCAGCAGCGTCTGGTGAGGGTCGCTGAACGTTCCCTCGACACCGGCCGGGCGCAGTTCGACTACCACCGGAAACGGCGCGAGGGCGGGCTGGGGAGCCGGCTCAATGAACTGCGGTCGGGTCAGGTCGTTTCGACGGATGAGACATTCCTTGAAGCCTCGAAGTTGGGCCTGCGGCGGGCGCAGGAGGCCCTCGGGGTCCTGCTCGGCGAAAGCGGCCCGATCGACGCGGCCGGTGAACCCGCCTTCGACATCGCTCCCACCGACATCGCGGACGGCTGGATGACCACCCGGTCGGACATACTTCTTCTCGCGGCGGAGCAGCGCGCGGCCCGGAATGTCCTAAAGGGCAGTTC
>CAZBTT010000522.1:0-3831 GCA_964494295.1 uncultured Acidobacteriota bacterium | reverse complement strand
ACCCTCCGCGGCGCGACTCAAGCGGCCATGAACGCGACCCTCCAGCGCGTGACTTCCCTTCCCCTGCTCGTCGTCGACCGGTGCCTCGAAACCGCGGAGATCGTTCGCGCCGAACTAGCCGGCCGCGTCGCCCGGCCCATCGAGGCCACGAGCTTCGCCGCCCTCGCCCACGACCCCGGCCGCGCGTCGGGCGCGATCTGCGTGACTCTCGCGCTTCACGGCGAACGACTCTCACGCATAGCCCCCGCGGCCGACCACGTCACAATCCCGGTGGCCGCCCCATGGAGCGATCCGGGCCTGACCCGGACGATCCCCCGCGGCGGGCTGGTGCTCGTGATCTCGCATTCGCCGGAAGTTCTGCGATACGCGGAAGTGATGTTGAAGAAGGCGCGGGGCGGCGAAGTGGAGGTGGAAACCGGCCTGCTGGCGAGGAAGGCCGACTGGCAAGGCGCGGCGACGATCGCGGATCGCGTCTTCTGCGATGTGCTCGCGGCGCCTTCGCTGCCGCGCACGGTTCGGGAGGTCCGGGTCTTCAGACTGATCGGCGATGGCGGGATCCGCGTCTGAAACCTGGCGGGGGCCGTGGATCAGCCTGTTCCCGATCGCTTACGTCCTGCATATCGCGGAGGAAGCATTCTGCGGTGTCACGTTTCCGAACTGGGCTTCCAACGTGTGGGGGACCGACTTCACGCGCGACGAGTTCCTGACCCTCAACGCCGCCGCCTTGACGCTGATGTCCGTCCTGGTGCTGTGCATTCGCGTCTCTCGTGCCGGCCACTCGATTCTCACCGTGTTCGCTTTCGCCGTGACCTTCAATGGCGCCGCCCATGCCGTAGCGTCTCTGGCCACCGTCTCCTACTCCCCGGGGACCTTCACCGGTGTGGCGCTCTTCTTGCCTCTCGGCCTGCGCACGCTCGCGGAATGCCGGCGGACCCTCACCCCGCGCACGTTCCGCATCGGAATCGGGATGGGCGGCGCCGCCCACGCCTTGATCTCGTGGCTGGCCTTCCGCGGTTAGTGAAGTGTTCCAAGGCGCGCCGCCGGCCTCGGCAAATGATCTAGCCTTGCCATCGCAATGTGGACGACCGATACCTACTGGTTCGATGTGGCTCTGGTCATGACCATCTTCTCGGTGGGCACGATCTGTCTCGGACGCTTCGAAGAACACAAGTCCCGCGGACGCCGCCTGGCCAAGGTCGGGATCGTGCTGGCCCTGGTTCTGGGTCTGTCCATGATCGGCCTTCGCGTCGTAGCGTGGGGATTGCTCGCGCTCGTGGGTGTCGCCGCCGCGTGGATCCATCTGTCGTGGCTGCCCCGCCACGGAATCAACGGCTGGACGGGCGAACCGCGCGACAAGTACCTGGAACTCGTCCTCAAGATGTCCGAAAGTGGCAGCGGCTCCCGCAAGCCGTAAACGACGACGCCGGAGCGCGCCCCCGGAACTGAGACCACAAGACCCTTGCCGGGTGGCTCGACGCCCGAGCCCACTAAGATCGAGCCGCGTGACTCGCCTCGCCGCCCCGGATCCTGAACTCATAAAGCGCCTCCAGGGGGCTCTTCCCGCGGGGCGAATCCTGGCGCGGCCCATCGACCGACTGGCCCGGGCTTCCGACGCTTCGATGTATCGCATCGTGCCCGAGGTGGTGGTTCGGCCCCGCGACACCGGAGATGTCCGCAAGATCCTCGAGATCGCCAGAGCGCTTGCCCAGCCCGTGACTTACCGGGCCGCCGGAACATCGCTGTCCGGCCAGGCGGTGGGCCGCGGCATCCTCGTCGACCTCTCCCTCGACTGGGGCCGCTTCCGGATCGAAGAAGCGGGCGCTTCGATCTGGGCTCAACCGGGCGTGATCGGCGGCCTTCTCAATCGCGCCCTGGCCCCGCTCGGCCGGCGCATCGGGCCCGACCCCGCGTCGATCGACGCGGCCATGATCGGCGGCATCGTCGGGAACAACGCCTCCGGAATGTGCTGCGGCGTGCCGCAGAACAGCTACCACACCATCCGCGGCGCCACCCTCGTCCTCGCCGACGGATCGGTGATCGACACCCACGGCGAGTCGCGCGACGAGGTCGACGAGCGCCTGAGGAACAAACATCCGCGGCTCCACGCGGGCCTGCTCGATCTCAAGTCGAAGGTTCGCGGAGACAAGACCCTGTCGAAGCGCATCCGCCACAAGTTCGCGACCAAGAACACGATGGGCTATTCGCTCCAGGCTTTTCTGGAGTTCGAGCGGCCCGCCGACATCGTGACCCGACTGATCGTCGGATCGGAGGGCACCCTTGGCTTCCTGGCCGATGTGTCGCTCGAGACCGTCCGCGATCCGAGCCGACGCGCCACCGCCCTCGTGTACTTCGGCGCGCTGAGCGAAGCGGGACGCGCGGTGGCTCCCCTTGCGGAAGCGGGCGCCGCCGCCCTCGAGATCATGGACAGTGCGTCCTTGCTCTCGATGGCGAGCGAACTCACGCATCCGGTCGAGATCGGCCCGCACTCGGCGGCCCTCCTCATCGAGTTCCAGGAGGATAACGACGCGGCGCTCTCGGCCGGCGTCGAGCGCGCGACCCGGGTGCTCGGCCGTATCGACGGCATCGCGAATACCTCCTTCTCAACCGACCCCAAAGAGCGCGCGTTCAAGTGGAAGATGCGCAAAGGCCTGCTCCCCCTGATCGGCGCGCGCCGCGGTCCGGGCATGGCGATCCTCAACGAGGACGTCGCCTTCCCGCGGGAGCGGCTGGCGGAGGTGATCACCGACCTCCATGCGCTCTTCGCGCGTTTCGGCGTTCGTGACGCGGTGGTCTTCGGCCACGCGCGGGACGGCAACCTTCACTTCATCGCCCCCCAGGATTTCCGCGGCGAGAAGAACGTGGCGAACTACGCGGCCTTCATGGACGCGCTCGCTGACCTCGTGGTCGGGAAATACGATGGCGCGCTCAAGGCCGAACATGGCGCCGGCCGGAACATGGCCCCATACGTCGAGCGGGAATGGGGCGCCGCGGCCTACGCGATTTTCCGTGAGGTCAAGACGCTCTTCGACCCCTACAACATCCTCAACCCGGGCGTCCTCCTGAGCGACGACAAGGCCGAGCACGTCACAAACCTCAAACCGTTCACCGAAATCACCGCCACCGCGGACCGCTGCATCGAGTGCGGCTACTGCGAGCCCGTCTGCCCCACGCGAGCGTCGGGCCTCTCGCCACGGCAGCGCATCATCCTGCTGCGCGAGATGACGGAGATCGCGCAGGCGGGCGGGTCGCTGCCGGACGGTCTCGCCGCAGACTACGCCCTGAGCGCGCGCCGCAGCTGCGTGCACGATTCGATGTGCATCACCGCGTGCCCGGTGAGAATCGACACCGGCCTTCTGATGAAAGAACTCGACCACGCGGAGGCCACCTTCATCGGCCGCGGGCTGGCGGGTTTCGCTTCCTCCAACTTCGCCGGCGCTTCCGCGATGGCGCGGCGCGCGTTGTCCGTGGCCGGCACGCTGGCCGCTTCGAACAACGCGACTCGCGGTTTGCTGCGAGGCGGCTCGGCGGTCCTCAACGCCCTCGCCCCCGCGTACGGCACCGTCGAACCGCGGTTCGGACGGGGCGCCGACCCGTGCATCCTGTGCGGCCTGTGCGTCCGCGTGTGTTCCGACGTGGTCGGCGCCAATGTGCTCGGCTTCTTCAATCGCGGCACCACCCGGTACGTCGGGACGCCGTACAACGAGACGTCCGAGGCGTGCATCGCCTGCGGCGCGTGCGCGCAGGTCTGTCCGACGGGCTGCATCCCCATCGATGATGAAGCGGCGCAGGTCCGGCAGGAGTTGCCCCTCGGCCCCATAACGCCGAGCTCAC
>CAZBTT010000521.1:0-3864 GCA_964494295.1 uncultured Acidobacteriota bacterium | reverse complement strand
ACGCCCCCCAAAGCCTGGTCCGCTGGGGCATCCACGCCGTGGTCCACACCTACGAGATGCAGGGGCGCGTCGGTGAAGGCATCCGCTATCTCGAAACCCGGAGGTAGAACTGGACGGAAGGCACGTTCATGAACGTCCACAGCGCCTGGCATCTCGCCATCTACCTGCTCGAGCGCGAGGAGTATGCGGGCGCGCTCGCGATCTACGACGAGATGATCCACAATGCGAAGTCGGCGGGCGTCGCGATGGAGATGCTCGACGCGGCGGGCCTGCTTTGGCGGCTGTACCTTGACGGCGTCGATACCGGCGGACGCTTCGAGGCGCTCGCCGATGCCTGGGCCAAGAAGGACCCGCTGCCCTGGTACGTCTTCAACGACCTTCATGCGGTCATGGCCTTTGTCGGCGCCGGCCGTCAGACCGAGGCGGAAGCGGTGGTGAAGCGCCTCGCGGCCTTCGCCGCGGGAGAGGGCGGCTCGTCCGCCAATCGCGTGATGGTGCGGGGCGGCGGCCTCGCGGCGGCCCGGGCCCTTTGCGCCTTCGGCCGGGGCGACCACCGCGACGTCATCGATCAACTGGCCCCGGTCCGTCATCACCTTTCGATCTTTGGCGGGTCGCACGCGCAGCGCGACGCGTATCAGAGGACGCTGGTGACTTCGGCGATTCGATCAGGCGAACGCGCCCTGGCCTCGGTTCTCCTGAACGAGCGGATCGATGCCCGTCCGTCGAGTGTGTGGGCGTGGGCCGGGCGCGCCCGACTCGCGCGGAAGATGGGCGATGCGGACAACGCCGCGGCAGCGGATGCGACGCGCGCGAAGTTTGTAGCTGAGCACCGCCACGCTTAGGGGTTAGACCCCGCGGCGGATCGCCCTTGCGGCGATCTTGTCGATCAACCGCGGGGCGATGAGGCGGACGAAGCGGCCGAGTTTGCCGCGGAGCGAGGTGATCAGCAACCGCTGCCTGCGCTCCATGGCACCCACGATCAGGGCGGCGCATTGGTCGGCGGGCATCGCCACGCGTTCCGCGATCGTCGAGTCGCCCACCGGTTTCCCGTCCGGGCCGAACGCGCGGATGTGGATCTCCGACTGTACGAAGTCCGGCGCGATCATCGTGACCGTGACGCCTTGATCGGCGAGTTCGATCCGCAACGACTCGAACAGGCCGAAGACCGCGTGTTTGCTGCCGGAGTAGGCGGTCCGGAGCGGAACCCCGGTCATCCCGGCGACCGAAGAGACCACGACAATCCGCCCCCGCGACTTCTTGAGATGAGGAAGAGCCGCATGGGTGAGATACATCGGCCCGAGGTAGTTGAGACGCATCAGTTTCTCGAAAACGCTGATGTCCGTCATCTCGTCGAAACGCGCGTTCATGCCGCCGCCCGCGTTGTGGACCAAAACGTCGATGCCGCCCGCGGCTTCCACGGTGCGTCGGATCAGATCACGGCACTGAGCCTCGTCGGTGACGTCGGTGCGGAATACGAACGTCTTGGCTCCAAGAGCCTGGCACGCAGAAGAGACCGCCTGCAGCGCCGCCTCGTCGCGCGCGGCCAGGATCAGAACGGGACGCTGTGGAGAAAGGGCGAGAGCCACCGCCTTCCCAATGCCCTGCGACGCGCCGGTGAGAACGATGACCTTGCCGGTGAATTCAGCCATCGCCTACTCCTTCGAGCCGATCGCCGCGCCCGGCGTGTATCCCGGGGCGCGGTACGTCTCCCGCCCATTCAGGACCGTGAGAAGCACGCGCGTGTTGAGAATCTCTTTTGGATCACCTTTGGTGATGTCGTGCGAGAGCACCACGAAGTCCGCGAAGAGGCCGGGCGCGATCCGGCCAAAGTCGTTCTCGGCGAATCCGGCGTAGGCGCCGTCCGCGGTGAAGTGACGCAAGGCGGCCTCGGCGCTGATGCGCGACTGAGGCTGCCAGCCTCCGGGCGGCGTGCCCGCGGGCGTCTCCCGCGAGACCGCGCAATAGATGCCCTTCAGGACCTCGAGCGAGAACACGGGCCAGTCGCTGCCGAAGGCCTGAACCGCGCCCGTATCGTCGATCGCCTTGAACGCCATCGCGCGGGCGGCTCGGTCGGGTCCAAGGGCGCCTATGTAGGCTCCCAGCGTGTTCCCATCAGGGTTTGCGAACAGCGCCTGGGTCGAGGCGATGACGCCGAGCGCTTTGAACCGGGCGATCTCGGCCTTCTGTGGGACTTCGATGTGCTCCACGCGATGCCGCCTGCCGGAGGTCTGGTTGACCCGAGCGGCGTTCTCGAAGGCGTCGAGTGTGGTGCGGATCGCGCGGTCGCCGATGGCATGGATGAAAAGCTGGAAGCCCTCGCGGTCGAAGGCCGCTACGCCTCGCTTCAGCTCCTCAGGGGAGTAGTTGGGGATTCCCGTCCCGCCGCCGTCGGCGAAAGGCTCGAGCATCCACGCGGTCTTCGATTCCACGACACCGTCCGCAAGCGCCTTGACCGCGCCAAAGCGGAACAGCGGACCGGCGAACTTCGCGCGAAGCTCCTTGTATTGAGCGAGGGTCGCCGTGTCGGGGTCCGCGCGGAAGGGAAGGGCGTTGTAGAAGCGGACCTTGAGGCCGCCCTCTCGCATCACACGCTCGTAGATCGGCAGGTCGGCGAGATCGAACCCCGCGTTGTGCGCGAAGGTGAGGCCGTACGAGGCGGCGAGAGCGAGACCCGTCTTGAGCGCCCGGTACTTCTCTTCGTCGTCCGGCTTTGGAATCAGACTGCGGACGAGCCTCTGCGCCGCTTCCTTGAGCGCCCCGGTCGCCTCGCCCGAGGCATCGCGCACGATCACCCCGTTGGCCGGGTCCTTCGTTTCGCGCGTGATGCCCGCAAGCTCGAGGGCCCTGGAGTTGGCCCAACCGGTGTGGCCGTCGTAGCCCTCCATGAATGCGGGACGATCGGGGACAATGTCGTCGAGCCATCGTCGATGCGGAAGATTCCCGGGGAACGCCGAGTAGTTCCAGCCGCGACCCGTGACCCACGCCGCTCCCGGGTTCGCTTTCGCCCAGGCGGAGATGCGTGACTGCATCTGCGGAACATCGGTGAGGCCATCGAGTAACGCGGCGTTCAGGGTGAGACTGCCGCTCATGAAGTGGATATGAGAGTCGCCGAAGCCGGGCGACACGAAAGCGCCCCCGAGATCGAGCCGCTCGGTCAAAGGCCCGGCGAGAGCCAGGACCTCGGCCGAAGAGCCCACGGCGACGATGCGGCCACTCCGGACCGCGAAGGCGTCGGCCCAGGGCCGCGCTGTATCCGCCGTAAACACCCGTGCGTTGTGGAGGACGCGTTCGGGTGGTTGGGCCACCGCGGACGCGGCGGCGACAAGCAGGACGGCGGGGAGAGCTGGGATCTTCACGTGGTTCGGAGCCTCGCTAGGGGTGGTGAACGGTCCTCAGTATAGGAAGTCGGAGGGTCCGCGAGAGTTGTACTAGAGTTAAGACAATGTGCCGAGCCTCAGGGGAACCGCTCCAGTGAGGGTGCGAAGCCTCGCCGAACGCGGCGGCTCGCCTTTCTCAGCCGAGGCGCACGCGGTGGCCGGGAAGTTCACACCCGGCAGCGGTGAACCCTTCGACGTCCGGTATCCCGCGACCGCCGAGACGCTGGTCACGCTTCGCGAGGCTTCGGATGCGGAGTGCGATCACGCCCTCGCGGTGGCGCGTCGCGCCTTCGATCGCGGCGACTGGCGCCTTCGGAAGGGTGGGGAGCGGGCCGCAGTTCTCGACCGGGCGGCGCACCTCCTCCTCGCGCGTATGGACGACCTCGCGAAGAGGATCGTGTTCGACAACGGCAAGACCCTGCCCGAGGCACGGATTGACGTTCTCGCCACCGTGGGAAACCCCAAACCATTCGCGCGTTACGCGGCG
>CAZBTT010000520.1:0-3868 GCA_964494295.1 uncultured Acidobacteriota bacterium | reverse complement strand
AAATCCGTTCGACAAAACCTGCGAGCGGACGACTTCATTGATGTTCCAGGTGTTGAAGGCGTAGAGACCGCCGCCCAGAAACGAGGCCGCCCCCGAAGCACCCAGCTCGCGACAAAGGCGGAAGGTGAACCAGGCGGCGAGCACGAGCGCTGTCCAGATGGAAACGTTGTAGGCGAACGTCCAGTTTCCCGTGACCTCCGCGACCGGGCCCGCCATGAGTGCGGGTACGAAAAGGTGCTCCGAAAAAGCCACGGAGTTCGCGTACGGAAAGAAGGCACTCCCCTCGAGCAGGGAGCCCGGACGCGCGAAGAGGTTCCGCCAGACGGTCGCCATCGCCCAGGTGTTGAGCGGGGGCACACCTTCGGGAACCGCGTGGCCGATCACGTGGGTATACGGCGCCGTCACCAGGGGCCAGGTGAAGACGAGGCTCAGGAGAGTGAAGCCCGCGAGGGGTGCTACGACATCCTTCCTCAGGTCGGTTCGTTGGTCGGGGCCGGGTATGCTGGCTTGTGTCATCAGGTGGCCGGTCGACCGAGATCCGGTTCTCACCGGGGAAGACCGTACTTTACTCAGTCCTGCTCACCCTGGCCGGCCTCGGCCTGATCGAGTTCGCGGCCCGGTTCACGCAGCCCGGACTTCGGGAGCTCCCCCGCTTTCTGGTCCGCAGCATCGACACCGACATCGAGCTGCCCTTCATGCAGCCCGACCAGGAACTCTTCTGGAAGCCGATTCCCGGCTTCGCAGCGCCCATGTGGAACGGCGCCGTCACCATCGGCGACGACGGGCTCCGCAAAGGCGGGGTCGCAGCCCCGGGCGCGGCGAAACGCATGCTGTGCTTCGGCGATTCGATCACCTTCGGCTTCGGCGTGAGCGATGACGAGTCTTATCCGGCGGCCCTTTCGTTGCTGCTCCAGACCACGGGCACGGAAGTCCGCAACGCCGGCGTCACGGGTTACACCAGTTATCAGACCCTGCGACGGTTGCGGCAGGAACTGAAGAAACAACGGGTCGACTTTGTGACCCTGCTTATCGGCTGGAACGACGGCACTCGCCGACCGATCACCGATGTGGAGTTCGCGGTGCGTCTGAAATCCTCCACCTCGACGGCAGATGACGTGCTCCGCCACCTTGCGATCTACCGCCTGATGAAGGGCCTGTGGTTGCGCCGCGGTCTGGTTGGCTCCGAAGGGCGAGCCGCGCGAACGACGGTGCGAGTCCCGCTCGATGACTATTCGGCGAATCTCGAGAGCTTCGTCGGGGAGGCGCGCGCCGCGGGCGCGAAGCCGCTCTTCATCTCGCTTCCGAGCCGCCTGATCAAAGGCGCCGAGCCGAGCCACACGCCGTATTCGGAAGCGCTCGCCGAAGTGGCGCAGCGACTGTCGGTTCCTCTTCTGGGAGTCGGCATCCTGAGCGGAACCAGCAAAGACATCGCGGCGACGGGGAATGAGCCGCTCTTCATCGACTCCCTGCATCTCTCACCCGAGGGCGGCCGGTTGATGGCAAGAACACTCGCCGGTCAGTTGGAGCCGTTGCTCCGCTAGACCTTCTTGCCCTTCCGGCCGTCCAGGCTCCAGATCCCCGGACCGTAGGCGGAGATGAAGACGAACAAGAAGCAGTAGAGCGCGGCAAGTTCGCCCCGGTTTTCAATGGGCAGAAGGGCCCGCGTCCCGTGACTCATCCAGTACGCGAAGGCCATGAGCCCGCTGCAAAGGAACGCAACCGGCCGCGTGAAGAGGCCGATCATCAGGAGTACGCCGCCGATGAGTTCGATCGGACCCGCGACCCAGGCGATGTGAAAGGGGCGCGGCCCGCCGGTCGAGCCGCCAGGAAAGCCGAACACTTTCTGCGTCCCATGGAAGAGGAACAAGAAGCCGGCCACGATACGGAGGAGGGCATAGGTCTGCGCGGAGTACTTCGACATGAAATCAACCATGGCCCCAGCATACGAACGGAGGGCGGAAAAGGCCCCCGTACCATCGTAGTCATGTGCGTCCACGAACGCGGCCTCAACGTGCCCTACGCCAACGGTCGATCGGAATCCGCCCGCGTAACGCGGTCGTGTTCTTCGACCAATGCCCGCGTCTCGGATGACGGGCGGACCGTGCCTATCGACTCAACGAACTTGCACGTCGCGAAGTTCGACGACACGCGCTCGTACTTCTTCAGCCACTCTTCGAATTCCGCCTGGGCCGGCCGCTCATCTCGGGGGTACTGATTCGGCGGCAGGGGAAGATCCATGCGCCACGGCTTGGGGGTAAGGCGCGCCCGGAAGCTTCCCTGGATCTTGCAGAGCTTCATGAACGCGGGGTCGGAACCGAAGCTGGCAAGGAAGTCCTGGGTCGCTTGTGACTTCGGGTCGAGCGAAAGGTCGGTACCGAGCACGCGATAGCCAGCGCAGGTTCGGTAGACGCGAAACGTTGACCGGCTCTGGCGGGCGCAGGCTTCGCGAATACGGACAAGAGTCGGGTCGGTCTTGTCCTTCTTGAAGAAACCGAAGAACCCGCCGGAGGAGCCTCCCCCGGGCGGAGAATCGACATCGACAAACGGCAGCCGTGCGGTGTTGAGGACCTCGGCGCCATATCGGTTCCGGGTCACCAGGCCCTCGGTCGCCTCTCCCGGTTCGCCCAGGCTTCTCAGGATCTCCTCACGCAGCGGCTGACGGCCGTAGAAGTATTCATCGCCCGATTCGCCGCGGGCAAGACGCCCCACCACTTCGCGCAGCCGGCGTTGAGCCACACCGAGCGCGTCCGTGACGCCCTCCTGCGACCAACCCCAGACATTCAGGGCGTACTTCTTGCCCGAAGGGTCGGTGGCGTCTCCCTTGGTTCTCGCCCAGAAGCGCGGAATCAGCATGGGGCCTGCGCCTTTCTAGGCAACGGCACTCTCAAGCAGCCGGAACGTCCCCGCGTCCGCGTCCATCTCCGCGGCGATGCCTTCGGGCACGGTGAACTGCTTGTCGATATGGCCGATCATCGCGCCGCGGTAGGTCGGCACGCCGAGCGGCTTGATGTGGTCTTCGAGGACTTCTTCCAGGGTGAGTGAACCATAACCGCCGCTGTCAGGGTCGCAGTCGGTGCACTGGCCCCAGATGAAGCCTTTGATCTTCGACAGCAGACCCGCGAGCTTGAGATGGGTGAGCATCCGATCGACCCGATAGACCGCCTCGTGAACGTCCTCGAGGAAGAGGATCTTGCCGGTGAAGTCGGGCAGGTACGGCGTGCCCACCAGGTGCGCGAGGACAGTGAGGTTGCCGCCCAAGAGCCGCCCCTCGGTCTTTCCCGGACGAATCGTCTGAGTGCGATTACCGACCGGTACGATGCGTCCTTTGAAGTCCGGCTCGTTAACGAACTGCGCGGTCTCGCCCTCCATCGTGACCCGCTTGAACCAGCTGGCCGACAGTTCGTTCCATGCCGAAAAACCGGTGGGCGCGTGGAAGGTGACGAGGCCGGTCTTCGCGGGGATCGCCATGTGCAGCGCGGTGATGTCAGAGTAGCCGAACAGGACCTTCGGATTCTTCGCGATCGTTTCGAAGTTGAGGAACGGGAGAAGACGCGCAGCGCCCCAGCCGCCCCTCACCGCGCAGATGCCCTGTACGGACGCGTCGGCAAAGAAGGTGTTGATGTCTGCAGCACGGTCTTCATCCTTCCCCGCGAGGTAGCCATAGCGGTCGAGGGCGTGCGCGCCGACCTTGACGTTGAAGCCGACCGCCTTGAGATTGTCAATCGCGATCTCGAGATCCATCTTCTGAAAGGTGGCAGAAGAAGGATGGATGAGGCCGAGTGTGTCTCCGGGCTTGAGACGCGGGGGTTTCCCGATGACCGGGCCCCTTTTTGGCCCAAACCATCGCGCGGTGAGCCACAACGACAAA
>CAZBTT010000519.1:0-3882 GCA_964494295.1 uncultured Acidobacteriota bacterium | reverse complement strand
GGTACTGAGGGACCGGGGGGGGGGGCGGGGGGGGACCGACGGGATCGACGGTTTCATCGAGAACGGGGACGACGCCGGAGCCGAGGGTGACGCCGCGTTCTCGCGCGGCTTCGAAAGAGGGGGGCAGGTCGAGTTCGTACGGGCCGATGAAGCCGCCGGCCGCGCCACCGAGGAGAATCGCCTTGATCTTCCGGCCCGGACGCATGCCGCCGGCCATCTCCAGCAGTTTGGAGAGAGGCGTGCCGCACTCGACCTCGTACGTCCCGGGCTTCTCGACGTGGCCACTCACGCAGAACAGACGCGTGCCGGTGGAGCCCGGTGTGCCGAGGGCCTGGTAGGCCGCGGCCCCCATGGTGAGGATGAGATTCACGTTCACCAGCGTCTCGACGTTGTTGATGCCGGTCGGTTTCCCGAAAAGGCCGTGGGTGACCGGGAAGGGCGGCTTGCTCCGCGGCTCGCCGCGTTTGCCCTCGAGCGAATTGAAGAGCGCGGTTTCCTCGCCGCAGATGTAGGCGCCCGCGCCGCAGCGCAGCTCGAGATCGAACCGGAAACCGCCGCCCATGACATTGTCGCCAAGGAAGCCGCGCGCGCGCGCCTTCTGGATCGCGTTCTCGAGGCGGAGCTTCGCGAGTGGGTATTCGCCGCGCAGATAGATGAAGCCTCTCTCGGCCGCCATGGCGTAGCCGGCGATGGTCATCGCTTCCACCAGGGCGAAGGGGTCGCCCTCCATCACCACGCGGTCTTTGAACGTGCCGGGCTCGGATTCGTCGGCGTTGCAGACGACGTAGTGCGGTCGCGCGGGCTGCTGGGCCACCGCCTCCCATTTCACGCCCGTTGGAAATGCCGCTCCGCCACGACCAAGGAGTTTGGCGTCCTTGACCTCGCGAATCGTCATGGCCGGCCCGATCTCGATCGCCCGACGCAGCGCCGCGTAGCCGCCCTGGGAGCGATAGCCGTCGAGCGACGTGGGATCAACGTTGCCGATA
This sequence comes from uncultured Acidobacteriota bacterium, assembly GCA_964494295.1. GTDB lineage: Bacteria > Acidobacteriota > Vicinamibacteria > Fen-336 > JAGNNV01 > JAGNNV01. The sequence continues at coordinate 2,896 of CAZBTT010000519.1, read as the reverse complement.
CGCGCAAGCAACCGGCGGCCCTCCCGCGGCCCCACCGCGAGCGCGGGGTCGAGGTCGAGTTTCTCGTCGGCGATGCTCGAGCGGATCCATGCCGGTGTGGCGGGAGCGAGGGCTTCGTTTGGCCGGTACTTCCCCGCTTTCTGGACGAGGACCGCGGGCGCTCTCTCACACAGACCGAGGCAGGGGCTCTTGATCCACATCAGTCCTTCGTTCTCTTCGTGAGCGGGACCGATGCTCTCGCGGCACGCGACGGCCACCTCGGTGGCGCCGTTCACCCGACACACGACGTCGTCGCAGACGTGGACCACCGTGCGCGGACGCTCCTCCACTGAGAAGAGGGCGTAGAAACTCGCTACACCGAAGACCTCGGCCGGCGGGACGCCGAGGCGGCGCGCGACGTAGTTGAGACCTCCGGGGCTGATCCAGCCGGCGCGGCTCTGGAGCGCGTGCAAGGCGGGAAGCAGGAGGCTGCGCCGCTCGACCGTCCCGCGGTTCTGACGCGAGACCCGCGCGGCGCCGTCCGCTTCGGGAGCCGCGGCCGGGCCGAGAACCTGATCGACCGCCTCACTCTCGTCGTCGGTCGGAACGTCGGTGGTGAAGTGAAGATCCACGCGGTGACTCTATCTGGCCGCCGCGGGCTCGGCCAGTTTTTCGATGCGAACCGCCGCGGCCTTGAACTCGGCGGTGCCCGACTTAGGGTCGGTCGCGTCGATGGTGAGGCGGTTCGTCTCGACCTCCTCCGGGAAGTGGAAGGTCATGAAGACGAGGCCCGAACGCAGGCCGGGATCGATCCGGACCCTGGCGATGACATCGCCCCGGCGGGAGACGACACGCACCCGCTCGTCGGCGGCCACGCCAAGCGCCAACGCCTCGGCGGGCGAAATCTCAATCGCCTCACCCTCGCGAAGCGGCGAAGCGAACGCACGCGTTTGAACACCCGTGTTGTACGAATCGAGTTTGCGTCCCGTGGTGAGTCGCAGCGGAAACTCGGGCGTGATCTTGTCGACCGGCGGATCGTCGACCACCGGCGAGAAGGGTGCGAGGGTTCCCCGGCCTTCAGGATCCTTGTCCCACAGCCGCGCGTGCAGGAACTTCGTCCCCGGATGCGTTTCGTCGGGGCAGGGCCATTGCAGGCCGCCGAGCGCGTCGAGCCGTTCCCAGGACATGCCGCGGTGCATCGGCGAGAGAGAGCGGAGTTCATCCCAGGCCTGCTTCGCGGTGAGCGCCGGCCAGGGAGCGCCGAGACGCCGCGCCAGTTCGGCGATGATCCAGATGTCGTCCTTCGCGTTCCCAGGCGGGTCTATCGCCTTGCGCACACGCTGAACGCGGCGCTCGCTGTTCGTGACCGTTCCGTCGGTCTCGAAGGCCGCCACCGAAGCCGGGAATACAACGTGGGCCAACTCCGCGGTCTTCGTCATGAAGATGTCCTGGACGATCAGCATGTCGCGGGTGGAGAGGAGGTGATTCGCGCGGGTCAGGTCGGCCTCGGACGAGGCCGGGTTCTCGCCGATCACGTACAGAGCGCGTAGATCGCCGTGCTCCATCGAATCGAACATCTGGGTAAGGTGGAGGCCGTACTTCGGAATGATGGGAACGCCCCAGGCCTTGCCAAACCGTTTGCGCGCGTCGGCGTCTTTCTCGATGTCCTGGAACCCGGGCAGCTTGTTCGGGATCGCCCCCATGTCGCCGCCGCCCTGCACGTTGTTCTGGCCGCGCAAGGGATTGAGGCCGCTGCCGTATCGGCCGACGTGACCGGTGAGGAGGCCGAGATTGATGAGCGAGAGGACGTTGTCGACGGCGTTGTGATGCTCGGTGATGCCGAGCGTCCAGCACAGGATCGCCCGATCGGCGCGGGCGTACAGGTGAGCCATTTCGCGAATCGCGGCCGCGGGCACGCCCGTGACCTTCTCGCCGCGTTCGAGCGTCCAGTCCATCACGCAGGCCTGGTACGAGGCGAAGCCGGAGGTCCCATTTTCGATGAAAGCACGGTTGTGGATCCCGCTCACGATGATCTCGCGCGCGATGGTGTGAGACAAGGCGATGTCGCTGCCGACATTCAGTCCCAGCCAGAGGTCCCCGAACTGGGCGGACGCGGTTTTACGGGGGTCGACGACGATGAGCTTCGCCCCGTTCCGGATCCCCTTCAGGACATGGTGGAAGAAGATGGGGTGCGCGTCACGCGCGTTCGAGCCCCACAAGACAATGAGATCCGTATGCTCGGCTTCCTCGTACGAGCTTGTTCCCCCGCCTGCTCCGAATACCGTCGCCAGACCGACGACGCTTGGGGCGTGTCAGGTTCTGTTGCAGCTGTCGATGTTGTTGCTCTTGAGCACCTGGCGGATGAATTTCTGAGCGACGAAATTCATTTCGTTGGTGGCCTTCGAGCAACTGAAGATGCCAACGCCGGCGGAGCCCTTCGCGTCGGTCGCGGCTTTGAGCCCCGCGGCCGCCCGATCGAGGGCCTCGTCCCAGGTCGCGATCCGAAGCGCGCCGTTTTCGCGAACCATGGGCTCGGTGAGCCGAGGCAGTCCGTTGTGCATTCAGGTCCTCCTTTGAGAGGGTCTCTTGTAGGCAGGGGAATCATACGGCGGGCGGCGCCTGGTTCGTGCGCGGGCTCGTGAACGTTCGGTCCGACCCGGTCGCTGAGCCGAGGCTGAACGCAACCCGGTCGAAGCGACCCCGCGACCTCCGTGGACGTAGAACTCGTTCGCCGGTTCGTGAACGTCGCCGCACCGCGACGTTCGTCCGCGTGAGCGTCACCTCGTTCGCGGGTCGTGAACCGTCGCCATTCCCCGGAGGTCCTTCCCCCGACGGCCGACTCAGACCTTCGACGGTGAGATGGTCGCCTCCGCGAGAACTGAAGTCAAGGGTGCTCCGCTTCGCTCCGCACTTTTCC
>CAZBTT010000518.1:0-3885 GCA_964494295.1 uncultured Acidobacteriota bacterium | reverse complement strand
GGCAACCAGCGTCGAAACGGTCTCCGCGAACGTGAGGTCGATGTCCCGGGCGCCGACGCATGGACTCGAACCGCGATCGAGTTGCGCGACGGGCAGGAGATCTGGTTCGACTCCCGCGGCGAGGTCCGTTGGGGCCCGGGCCGCAAGGACGGACCGGGGGGCGAAGGCGGTTCGCCCCGCAATGCAAATCGCCCGATCCCGAGCCGTCCCGGCGCATCGCTGATCGGCAGGATCGGTGAGTCCGGCGATCCCTTCTTTATCGGCAACGACAAGGGACCCATCCGTGTCCGGGGCCGGGGAACGTTGTTCCTCGGCATCAATGACGACTATCTCCAGGACAATAGCGGCGCGTTCCGCGTGATCGTCTACTACTGAGGCGCTCCCCTTGAATCTGACGAGCGAACAACTGAAGGAACTGCGGCGGCTGATCGCCAGTGGCGACAAGCTCGAGGCGATCAAGCAGCTCCGCAACATGGCGGACGTGGGCCTGGCCGAAGCCAAGGTGGCGATCGAAGCGATCGAGGCGGGGGCTCACCATGCGGGCGCCCACGAAGCGCTGCCCCGGAACCTGAAACAGGCCGAGCAGGCGGCCCTGGCCGCGATCCGCCAGGGCAACCTCATCGAGGCGATCAAGAGATACCGGCAGCACACCAGGGTCGGGCTCAAGGAAGCCAAGGAGGCGGTGGACGCCCTGGTCGTTATGCACCGGACGGACGGGCGGGTGAACGCGAAACTCGCGGCCCAGGTCATCGCGATGGTCAAGGCGGGCGAGAAGGAGAGTGCGATCACTCAGCTGATGAGCCAGACCGGCTTCGACGACGCCGAGGCCCGTGCCTTCCTCAAGACCATCGGAGGCATCGGGGCGGGTGGCGCGTCCTGCGGCAGCGGATGTCTGCGCATCATCTTCGGTCTGCTGGTCCTCACGGCTATAGCGTTGGCCATCCTGAGCGAGATCGGCGGTCCGTAACGCGCCTGCTCAGCCGCAGGCCTTGATGTCGAGTCAGAAGTCGAAGTCGTAGAGCCACGACACCGCGCCGAGAGTCGCGGCTTGAGGCGTGAGACGCACCGCGAGATTGCGCGCCCACCGGGCCGCGGCGTTTTCGAGTTGACCGATCCGGCCGAACCGTCTCGCTTCGGTCACGACGCGCGCCGTCCGTGCCAGGCGTCGGCTTTCATAGTCCCTGAAGGCGGCCGCGACATCGCTTGAGGCGCTAAGGCACAGGTCCAGGACCACCGCGTCCTCGATGGCTTGACCTCCGCCTTGTCCCAGATTGGGGGTCATGGGATGTGCGGCGTCGCCCAGAAGGGCGATCCGGCCGTCGCTCCATTTCTGAATCGGATCCCGGTCCGCGATGTCGGTTCGGAGAATCGCATCGTCGGCCGTCGCCTCGATCACCGCGCGGATGGGCTCGTGCCAGCCCGCGAAGCGGCGCAGCAGATCCGCTTTGCTGTTGTCGCGGCCTCCCGGGGACGCGTTCGCGGTCGCGAACCAGTAGAGACGGTCCGCATCGATCGCCACGAGGCCGAAGCGCGCGCCGCGGCCCCAGCTTTCGCTCATTTGCCCCGCGGGCCACATCGCCCCGCGCGCGACAACACCTCGCCAGCTCGTATATCCGGAGTAACGCGGCTCGCCATCGCGCACGAGTTCGCGGCGAACGACCGAATGAAGCCCGTCCGCGGCGACGAGGCCCGCGCCTTCGAGCCGTTCGCCGTGCGCGAGTTCCACGAAGGCGCCCGCCACAGCCGTCCCGCTGGAACGAATCGTCGCGTTCAGGCGGATCGAGGTCTCGGGAATGAGCCCGGCGAGGGCTCCGTGCAGGGTCGCGCGATGGAAGCCGAAAGCGCCCGCGGAGAATCGGGCGCGGAATACGGCGCCTTCGATCGAGGACAGGATTCGCCCCCGATCGTCCCGAATCTGCATCCGCTCCATCGGCGCGCCTCGGCTCACGATCGCTTCCTCGATCCCGCCGATGCGCAGCGCCTTCACGGCGTTTGGCTGGATCACGATCCCGGCGCCTACGGGATCGAAACGCGGGGCCCGCTCGAGAACCAGACACTCCCTTCCCCGCCGGTGGAGAAGGGCGGCGAGGGCGAGCCCCCCGATGCCGCCTCCCGCGATCAGGATCCGTTCCTTCATCGCGACCCTCTACGTCGCGCGGTCGGGGGACCCGCGCAGGGCGCGCGCGGTCGCGATGTGGAGGACGATGGCGGTGGCGACGAGCACGGTCGGCAGCCAGACGTAGGGGAAGAAGGCGACGAAGGTATTCACCTTGTGCGGAGCCTTGCCGAACGCGCGGAAAACCGGGGTCGAGGCAAACGCGATCGTGACCACGTTGACCAGAAGCAGGGCGCCGAGCGCGTTCCAGACCGCGATGGCCCCACGCGGCACACGGCCAAAGGCGATCGCGGGAGCGAGCAGGAGGGCGGTGATGCCGGTCAGGATGTCGAAGTTCCACCCGGTGTAGGACATCTGTTCCGGCATGACTCCCTCGACCGCGGCCCGATGCATCGCGAGTTCGAGGGGAAAACGGAAGGCCTGAAGGCCGACGAGCCACGCGAGGGGCACGGCGGCGAAAGTTGCGCCTATGCGCGACAGGCCGAAGTACACACAGACGAACAGTGTGATGAAGACGAGCACGACAAAAGGCGGAGGCGTGAGGTCGAAACGGCCGAGCACCCCGGAAAGACCGATCCCCCCGGTGCCCCAGAGCCAGAGAAACGCGAAGGCGCTCACCCCCAGGGTCGACGGGCCGCCGCGCACAAGGGGCCGCGCGCGGCGGTGGACCAGGCACATCAGGAGCGTCACCACGATGGGCAGGACGACGAACGAGTAGTAGACGAGGTCGGAGGCGATGGGGACCGGCGCGCTCTTCACCGCGGTCCGCCCCTCAGTCCCCGAGATGGCCGGCGATGTCGGCCATGAACATCCGGAGATCGTCAGGAAGGACCCGGGCCGCGCGATAGATCGAGGCGGCATCGAGCTGCTCGAAAGCGTGGACGAAGGCGTCGCGGAACGTCGCCGCCTTCTCGAGCCGGTCCGCGAGCGAATCCGGAATCCGCCCGGCGTGGGCGAGGCGCGCCACCGCGTCGTCGTAACTCGCGGGGGCCTGGAGGCCGAAGTGGATGCAGGCGAAGATCGAGAGATCCAGCACCACCTGGATTCCGAAAAGCAGGTGGAGGGACACCACGTCCGCGGCGTCGGTCCCGCGTTTGAAGGACAGCGGATCGGCAGGCAGGCATTGCTTGATCCGGCCGAGGTGATATTCGAGCACGCGGGTCCGCTCGCGCAGGAGTTCGGGATCGATCGCCTTCATCGCGGCGGATACCGGGGCGTGGGCGTCTCGATACGATCGTAGACCGCGTTCAGGACCGTGGCGATCTCGCACCAGTTGTGGATCGCCCGCTCCCGAAACTCGGCGAAACCCAAGGGAGACCGCTCGTAGACGAGAGCGCCTTCGCGGGCGGCCCGGAACGCGGTGGTGGCGGCGCGTTGCAGATCGGCGATCGAGACCTTCTCGAGATCGAGGACGGAGGCGGCGAGCTGCTGGAAGGTCGGCGCGTCGAAACCCTCATCCGCGACGTATCCGAGTTCGATATCCGCGGCGCCCCCCGCGTCTCCGCGCGAAGAAGATCCGAGGAAGACAAGCAGGTGCAGGGTGGGTTCGGCCGCCGCATAGACCGCGAGCGACCGGCGGAGATTGCCGGTGGGAGTTCGAACGCTCCCGGTCTGGTGTTCGCTCATGAGGCCAGTCTGACCGGTCGCACTCGATCAGGCGAAGCGAACGTCAAGACCCTCAGGACTGGAACATCCTCTTCACGACGAACCAGCCGTTCGCCGGCCGCCCGGCGATGCCACCCAATTACCAGGGGAACCCGTTATAGCCC
>CAZBTT010000517.1:0-3886 GCA_964494295.1 uncultured Acidobacteriota bacterium | reverse complement strand
GGACGGGAGCCGAACAAGCTGGAAGCGGCCAGCGGTTCGCCTGCTTGAAGGCGCGGCTCATCGCGGCCGGGCTCGTTCTTGTGGGCGCGGCCTTTCAGTTCCCTGCGCTCATGAAACTCGGCGCCGCCGATGCGCTGATCTCCGCGGCCACCTATACCGATTTCTTCCCGCCCGAGAACGGTCTTCGCTGGAGTGCTGCGCGCAGCGCCATTGTCTTCCCCGAACCAGGCCCCGGAATCCCGGTTCGCGTCGAGTTGCTTCTCTCCGGATGGCGTCCACCGGGAGTCGAAGCGCCGCGCGTTGTCGTGACCGCGGGGGGGCGAAGCGTGACCGCGAAACCGGGGCCCGGCGCCGATGTGGTCTCGCTCGAAACCACAACGTCGGGATGGTGGCGTTCGGACCTTGAAGTCGAAGTGCGTTCGGACACCTTCGATCCAGGCCTGGGCGATTCGAGGAGGCTCGGCGTTCGCGTCGAGGAGGCTCGGCTTGTGCCCTTGTCGCGCGGGGTTCGTCTGCCCCCCATCGGCGCCCTCGTGGGCACCGCGCTGTCGGGGCTCCTGATCGCTTTCACCCTGGGTCAGGCGGGATCTACAAACGTCGCGGCCGGCCGCGTCGCCCTTGCCTTCGTGGCCCTGATGGCAGCGGGCTTCGCCCTCGCGCGTCCCTGGGCCGGGCTGCTGTGGGCTCCGCTGTCGCTTTCTCTCACTGTTCTTGCCGGGCTCGCTCTCATGCGGCCCGGCGCATCGAGGAGTGCGGGGCTGATCCTCGCCTCCTCCGTTCGCGCCCTGCTCACCGGCCTCGACCGTTTGAAGGACCCGCACGTCGCCACGCTCATCGTGGCGGGTGTGGTTCTCCTGTGCGTCGCCTATCGGGTGCCGTCGCGTATCGACATCGATCTCGGCTCCGGTCGCGAAGTCGCGGTGGCGCGCGACTTCGGCTCCTTCGTCGGCCGGGCCGGCGTGACCGCAAGATGGGCCCCGCGGGGCGCGCATGTCGACCTCTCCGACTTCGGGGGTGGCGCTCCCTGGAAGATCGAGGTCGTTGCCGCGTTGGACGGAGCCCCTCGCGACGTCGCGGTGCTTGGCGCCGACGCGCGAGAGATCCATGCGTCCCTCGAGGAAGCGAAGTGGACGACGAGCGCCACTTCCTGGGCGTCGCCATTCGGCTGGAGATCCGGCCTCGTCCTGAACGTGCCCGGCGGATTCGATCTGCTCCGTATCGATCGGGTTTCCATCGAGCGGGGAGCCGCCCTTCCCTCGATGCGCGTGGTCGCCCTCGCCCTGCTCGGCGCGCTGATGGTGTTGGTCGGGGCGGGCGTTCTCGGCCTCTCACCGCTCGTGGGCCGGATGGGCGGGATGATTCTTCTCATCGGTTCCGCGTTCGCGATCTCGAGCGAGCCGCTGGCCGCGATTCCGTTCGCCTTCCGTTTCACCGCCATCGTCTCGACGGCGCTCCTGCTCGCGGCGCTGCTCAAGGGAACCTTGACGTTGCTCGACGATGGAAAGCGCGTTCTCCCCGACGCGGTGGCGATGGGCGCTTCGGTCGCCGGCTGGATCGCCTGGCTCACCGCGACCGCGTTTCCGTTCTACCGGGGCGGCCATTTCGTCTTTCACTCCTCGATCGCGGAAGAGATCTGGAAGGGCCGCTTCCTCATCTACTACCTGCCGTTCCCCGGCAGCATGCTGAGCGAGCAGGCGCAGTGGGGGAAGATCGTGATGCCCCATCCGGCGTTGTATCAGACCCTCGTCTCGCCTCTTGCCGCTCTGCCCAAACCCTGGTTCTACTTCGCGGAGAAGGCGGTGCTGGCCCTCCTCTTCGCCTCGATCGTCCTTGTCGCGTCGGTAGTGGCGCGGCGCGTGTGGGGCGCTCGCGGTTCCGGTTTCGCCGCGGTCCTCTTTGCGGGCCTGGTTCCCGGTTTTCAGCTGCTGGGCCTGGGCCACCTCATGACCATTCTCGGCGTGTGGGCCTCGAGTCTTGCCCTGGCGTGGCTGATCTTCAAAGTCGACGAACTGGGGCACTTCAAGACCTGGCTCGCCACCGCCTGGATCTTCACCTTCTGCTTCCTCTCCTACACCGCCGCCCTGCTCTTCACCGGCGCCGTTCTGGTTTACGTGATCCTCGCTTCGGCGCGCACGCACCGGCCCCGTGCGCGGTCCGTGTTCACGATGCTGGTCACCGCGTGCGTCTTCGCCTTCCTTCTTTACTATGTCCACTGGACCGCTCCATTTCTCCTGCAGTCCGTGCCGAAGATCCTCGGCGGCGCGGGACTTGGAAGCGCTGCGGCGGAGGCCACGCCGATCCTCGCGCGCCTTTCTCTGGAGCCCTCGAAACTGAGCTACAGCTATGGCTCCATGCTGATCCCTCTCGCGGGTGCGCTCGGCCTGTTCTTTCTGCCGAAGTCCTGGGATCGTCTCGTCCTCGGCGCGTGGATGGGGATCCTCTTCTTCGTCAGCGCCATGGACGTGTTCTTCAACTTCCTGCTGAAGCACCACTACTACGTGATGCTGCCGGTCGCGGTGGGGCTCGCGGGCCTTCTGACCCGCGTCGAGAACCGCTGGGGGCGAATCACCGCGGCAGTGATCACGCTGCTCATTCTGATCCCGGGTTTCAGGACGGCGATCGACGTGGCGCTTGGGCGGATTCCTTAATCGGCTTGGTAGTTGGGGGACGGGGTTGCTTCGTCGCGGTACCGACGGACTGGCTCCTCGCAATGACGCCAGGTAACAATCCCTTGGTCCCAAACTCGGTTAGCAGTCCCTCCGCGGCGGTGAGGTGCTCTAGCGGACCCCAGTGGCCCTCCACCTTGAAAGTCGCGCCCTGCTTCGCCTTCTCCCGGAACGCCGGCTGAACGTACGGGCACGCGATTCGTCGCTCCTCGCAGTACTTGAAGAACTCGCGCTCCCGAAACGTCATGCCGCCGTCCACCCGCGGAATTTCGCCGTAAACCGGCAGGTACGCGAAGGCGGGGCGGGCCCCGATCGATTCCGCGGTCGCTTTCATTTCGTCGAGCAGGGCCCAGGTCAGTTCGCGCGTGAATCTCGACGTCTTTCCGCTCCGCCAGTCGTAGCGCGTGCGGGCCCTGGTGAGCAGGTCAGCGAACCTCGAGCGACGGCTTTCCGCGGCCAGGGTTTCCTCGGGCCGCGGAATCGGGCCGGTCAGCAGCTCCAGGCGGCCTTCGCGAAGGCCGAAACGCGGCTTCGCGTAGTCGCGGAAGGAGAGAACGTTGCGTTCCATGTCGTCGGGCATGAAACCGAGCAGAACGATGTCGGGGCGGTAGCGGACCCCCTCCTCCTTGAGATACAGGAGCATCTGATCGTGACCGTAGCCATGGATGCCGAGATTCAACACTTCGGAGTCCGGAATCATTCGCTCGAGGTGGAACGCGAAGGTCTCGTGGTCTCCCACTTCCTCGCCGAAGGTGAAGGAGTCGCCGAGCACCACGATCCGCGTGATGCCCGCGGGTTTCTCGAACTCGTAGTCCCGGCGCCCCCTGACTCCCCGCGCGTTCGAGTTGACGAGGGCGCCGCGGAACGGAACGTCCCGGAGGTCTGGCTTGAGCGTCCAGCCCCGGGTGGGACTCCAGTCATCGAGGGCGTAGCTCAGGCCCTTCTGATCCCGCTGCCGGGCCGCCCACTGCAGACGCCACGAAGCGTCGTCGTTGGTGAAGAGCTTCTCGCGCACCGCGGCGGAGGAAAGGGCCAGGCGGGCCATGCCTTCGAAGGTCAGGGCCACCACGAGGGCGTAGACCGCCCATGCGAAGAATCGGCGGAGCGTCACGGCCCGGCGAGGCGCCTCCACAACGACGGTCAACGCGTCTCGAAGTCCGCCACGATCGGCAGATGGTCGCTCGCCACGCGGGAGAGGCGCTGGCGGCACCGGTAAGCGG
>CAZBTT010000516.1:0-3888 GCA_964494295.1 uncultured Acidobacteriota bacterium | reverse complement strand
CCCGTGGATCGAGGGCCGACGCAGCGCGAAGCCTCCCCTTGGGGGACGAGGCGTCCCCGGGGCCGCGAGCCAACATCAGCGCCCGGCCCCACGGGCTACCACTACCAAGCCGGGCGGGTGGACTACTCTCGCGACCTTCGATCCGCTTCGCGGAACCGCTCGGCCAGGGCCTTCACGAAAGCGCCCGCCCACGTCTGCAGCCCGAGCGTTTGCGACAAAGTCTTGCCCGTGACCACTCGAACCTCGAGCGGCTCCAGCGCCTCGACCGTGGCGCTGCGCGGCTCATCCGAGAACACCGCGGTCTCGCCGAACACGTCGCCCGGCCCGAGTTCGCGAAGAACCACGCGTTTCCCCTCGCTCATGACCGTCACCACGCATCGCCCGGTGACGATTGCGAACGCCTCGTCGCCCGACTCGCCCTCGCGCACCACGACGGCGCCCTGTTCGTACTTCCGCCGAGGGGCTCGCTCCTCGCCCCGCTGGAACGCCACCACATCGCGCTGCAGGTCGATCACGCTCTGGTAACGATCCTGCGGCCGGGCCGCCATCGCCTTCATCGCGATCACCGCGAGGGCGGGCGGAATCGCGCGATGAGGCGCCCGTTCCATGGGCGGAACGATGGCGCCGCGAATTGCCGAAGTCAGGACCGCCACCACGGTCTTGCCCGAGTGAGGCCGCTGCCCGGTCAGGATCTCGTACAACATCGCGCCCAGAAGGAACACGTCGGTCAGTTCTGAGATGTGAGCGTCGATCCGCAGCGCCTGTTCCGGGCTCATGTAGGACGGCGTCCCGGTCGACGCGTCTTTGGGCGAGAGAGACATCAGGAGCCGCGGCTGCTCCGGACCCGGCCGGTAGCGCGCGATGCCCCAGTCCACCACGTACACCTGACCGAAGGGACCCAGCATGATGTTGTCCGGCTTCAGGTCCAGATGGATCACATTTCGCGAGTGGGCGAAAGCAACCGCGTCGCACACCTTCACGAAGATCGACAGCACCGCGTCGAGCACCTCGGCCGGCCAGGGTGGACGGGGAAGCGAACCCAGGTAACTCGTCAGCGTGCGGCCCTCGATCAGCTTCATGACCAGCGACAGGCCCCCGTCCGCGCCCTTCGCCAGGCGATAGACGGGCGCGATGTTGGGATGATCGATGAGCGCGGTGATGCGCGCTTCGTCCACGAACTTCCGGGCCAGGAACTCGTTCTTGGTGAGCGACGGCAGCATCACCTTGATCGCGACGAGGCGCTGAAGGTCCGGGTCGAAGGCTTTGAGCACAGCGCCCATGCCCCCCCGCGCCACTTCCCCGAGGTCGGTGTAGGGGGAGGGAAGGATGTGCGCCGGTTGCGGCCGCCCCTGTCCGGGCTCGGCCTCGGTCTCCACGAAGACCTCGGTTTGGGCCTTCTCCGCGGCCTCATGCTCCACCGCGATGGTGCGCGCGATGATCTCGATATCCTCGTCGGTCTTGAGCGTGATGTCGGAAGGAAGCACGGGCGTGAGTGTATTCGGTCGTCCGGGGGTGTTCCACTCCGCCCGGGCCGCCGGGCGCGTGGCTTCGGCGCGCCGTTGTGATCTACTTCCGATCTCATGCGCGCCACCGACCTCCGCGGCATCCTCCGCTACGTCCCCCAGTTCCGGGAGAAGACGTTCGTCGTGGCCATCGACGGGGCGATCGTCGAGGACGAGAACTTCCCGAACCTGCTCATGGACGTGGCCGTCTTGTGGTCGCTCAACGTCCGCGTTGTCCTTGTTCACGGCGCGGCTGCGCAGATCCAGGCGCTGGCGGACAAGACCGACGCCGAACCCTCCGATCTTGAAGGCTCGGGCGTCACCGACGCCGAGACACTGCAGCTCGCTCTGACTGCCGCGAACCGTCTCACTCACGAACTGCTCGAGGGCTTGAGCGCCGCCGACCTGCGCGGGGCATCGAGCAACGCGGTGATCGCGCATCCGCTCGGGATTCTCCGCGGCGTCGACCATCTCTTCACCGGCCGCATCGAACGCATCGACACGGAGTTCATCCAGCGACTCATCGCGAGCGGCATCGTTCCCGTCATCCCCCCTCTCGGCATGGACGGGGATGGCCACAGCTACCGCGTGAATTCCGACTCGGTGGCGCTCGAAGTCGCGAAGGCGCTTGGTGCGGTGAAGCTCGTCTTCGTCACGACCGCCGAAGGCCTGATGGTGAACGGCAAGGTCGCGCGCCAGGTGGCGGTGGACGAACTCGAGAAGGCGATCCAGGACGGCACGGTCGCCCCGGGCCAGGTTTCAAAGGCGCGCCACGCGGTGGCTGCGTGCCAGGCCGGTGTGCCGCGCGTTCACGTGATCAGCGGCCAGGTCGACGAGGGACTGCTCGCGGAGGTGTTCTCGAACGAGGGCATCGGCACACTCGTCTACGCGAACGACTACCGGCAGATCCGGCGCGCGAAGAAGCGCGACATCCGAAGCATCCAGCAACTCATCAAGGCGTCGGTGGAGAGCGAGGAATTGCTGCCCCGCACCCGGGCGGCCATCGAGAAGCAGCTCGACGATTACTACATCTTCGAGGTAGACAAGAACCCGGTGGCCTGCGTCGCCCTCCACACTTATCCGGACACGAGCCAGGGCGAACTGGCCTGCCTCTGCGTCCGCGCCACCCATGAGAACCAGGGTGTGGGCCGCCGCATGGTCGGCTTCGTCGAAGATCGCGCGAGAGAGATGGGCCTCAAGTCCCTGATGGCCCTCTCGACCCAGGCCTTCAACTTCTTCCAGTCGAAGGGCGGTTTCGTCGAAGGCACACCCGACGACCTGCCGCCCGGCCGACGTGAACGCTACGAGCAGAGCAAACGCCGCTCGAAGGTCCTGGTGAAGCCCCTCGCACCGGAATCCGCCGCCCCAAACCTCCGCGCTAGTTGACCAGGCGACGCGAGTCGCCTGGTCATTGCGAGGAGGCGTCTGGGGTCTCCCGACGAAGCAATCCCGTCCCCCAACTACCAAGCCAATGCAGATCAAGTCGCAGTCGTCGACGTGGGCCGGGATCTTCACGCTCGTCTCGGTCATCACGATCGGCTTCGTCGGGACCTACGTCTACTTGATGTGGCAGCAGGGACGAGCGACGTGGCTCGTCTATCTGATCACTGCTCCCTTCTTCGCCATGGGCGCGCTTCTGGGGTACGGCGGCCTGCGGGGTCTGCTGCGTCTGCTGCGCTTTGGTCACTGGCATCTCGAGATCGCGGGCCCCGGCGCAGTGGGCCGCCCCCTTCAAGCGAGGCTGCTCCCCAGCCGCGACGTCACGCCGTCAGGTGAGATCCGGTGCGATCTGCGCTGCCTGAACGTCACCATCGTGAGCGCGGGCAAGAGTCAGCGGATGGACACCAAGACATTGTGGGAAACCTCATGGACTGTGACCGCGGGAACCATCCTGAAAGACATGGGCCTCAGTCTGAGCCTGCCTCTGCCCGCCGGTGGGAAGGGCACCACCCAGGGCTCGAACGGCGCCGGCGTCAAGTGGCAACTGACGGTCCACGTTCCCACGCAGGCTCTCTCCGACGAGCCGATCTTCGACGTCCCCGTCTACTAGCTAGGGGCGAGGCGGTGCGGCGGGCGTCATCTTGTACTCCTTCGGCGGCTCCACCCCGAGCAGGTGCTTCACGAAGTAATCCCACCGACGCCGCATCACGTACGGCCCGTCGGTCCCGTAGCCGTGTCGCTGCGAGGGCAGCAGAAGAAGGTCGAAGTCCTTGTTCGCCTTGATGAGTGCCTCCATCACGAGATACGTGTTCTCGGGCGGCACGTTGTCGTCCTGCATGCCGTGCATGAGAAGCAACTTGCCCTTGAGGTTCTTCGCCACCGTCTGGTTCGCCTCCACGTCGTAGCTGTCGGGCGCGCCGTTTTCGCCCTTCACCAGAAGGCCCTG
>CAZBTT010000515.1:0-3922 GCA_964494295.1 uncultured Acidobacteriota bacterium | reverse complement strand
CTCTGGCTGGTGATCGCCTTGACCATCCACCTCAATTCGATAGCCTTCGGCTTCGATATCCCGTTTCACACGACCTTTCTTATCATCGCGTTCCTCACCGTCGGCGTCGCGATTCCCACGCCCGGGTTGGTGGGCGGTTTTCACGCTTCGTACACTCTCGCCCTGACCGCAATCTATGGTGTCGACCAGGGCAAGGCGGTGGCGGCGGGGCTGGTGCTCCACGCGCTTCAGAACCTGCCGGTGTTGATCCTGGGTATAGGGTTCCTCGGTCGCGAGGGGCTTTCCTTCGGGGCGATGAGGCAGATCAGCCAGGGCGGCCCTAAGTCCTGATACGATAAGGGCATGCGATGCCCCTTCTGCGAGAGTGTCGAGGACAAGGTCGTCGATTCGCGGGAAAGCAAGGAAGGCGATGCGATCCGGCGCCGCCGCGAGTGTCTCAAGTGCGGCAAGCGGTTCACCTCGTATGAGCGCATCGACCAGGTTCCACATCTTGTGGTCAAGAAGGATGGTAGGCGCGAGCGCTTCGACCGCAACAAGGTGATCGGCGGCCTGATGAGGGCCTGCGAGAAGCGCAACGTCTCGATCAACGCGATCGAAGAGATGGCGGCCAAGGTCGAGCAGATGGTTCAGGAGAGCCCCGACCGCGAAGTGCCCACCGAGAAGATCGGCGAGTACCTCATGGAGCGGCTCCGTCAGGTCGACAAAGTGGCGTTCGTCCGCTTCGCGTCCGTGTATCGCGATTTCAAGGACGCGTCGCAGTTCATGTCGACGTTGAAAAATCTTCTCGATAATTGACGGTGACGCGAGTCTTCCTCATCCTGGCCCTGGCGCTTGCGGGCACGGTCGCGCGCGCCCAGAACACGTCTGCGCCGGTGCCGGTCTCCGCCGTCCTCCAGGCGCCGTTCGTCTCCTCACTTTCCGCCGCGCCGGAGCGGGGTGCCGTCGCCTTCGTGCTCAGAGAAGGCGGCAGCCGCAACATTTATCTCGCCGAGCCTCCGGCCTATACGCCCAGGAAACTCACCTCCTTCGAGAAGGACGACGGTACGGAGATCAGCGACCTCTCCTGGTCTTCGGACGCTCGTTCGCTCCTCTTCGTTCAGGGCGGCGCCCCGAACCGCCGCGGCGAGCGGCCGAATCCAACGTCCAACCCCGCGGGAGTCAAGCAGCAGGTCCACCTGATGAACCTGGCGACCGGCGACATGCGCCTGATCGGGGATGGGTCGAGCCCGGTGGTGTCGGTGAAGGGCGACCAGATCTTCTTCATCTCCGGCACGGGGGAACTCTTCGCGGCTCCGTTCGCCGGGGGTGAGGCGAAGTCGATCGTGAAGACGCGCGGCGGCATGTCCCAGTTGACGCTCTCGCCCGATGGAAAGCGGATCGCCTTCACCAATCGCCGCGGCGATCACGGCTTCGTCGGCGTGTACGACCTCGAGACGCAGGCCGTGTTCCACCCCGACCCTTCTGTCGACACGGATTCCGACCCCGTGTTCTCGCCAGACGGCACACGACTGGCTTTCCTGCGGCAGGCCGCGGATTCGCTCGCCCTTCCCTTCGAGCCGGTGCGGGAGAGCGAGCCCTGGTCCATCGTCATCCACGATTTCCGATCCGGCGTGTCGCGCGTGGTCTTCAAAGCGGATCGCGGTCCGGGGAGCGCATTCAGCGGTCTTGCTGGTCGCCAGATCCTGTGGACCGCAGGCGATCGCCTCGTGTTCTCGTGGGAGAAGACGGGCTGGCGGAATCTCTATTCGATTCCGCCCTCCGGGGGCGCTCCGGTCAATCTGACGCCGGGTCCGCACGAAGTCGAAGGCGCGACGCTTACGAAGAACCGCGCGGATGTGTTCGTGGTTTCCAATGCCCGCGACATCGACCGCCGGCAGATCACCCGCGTCAGCCCGGCCGGCCAACCGGCGCCTTCGGTCCTCACCGAGGCGGGCCTCATCGAGTGGGGCATCCAGTCGACAAGCGATGGCGGCATCACGTTCGTGCGGGCCGACGCGAAGATGCCGGGCCGGGTGTTCATCAAGACCGCCGCCGGCGAGGTGAAGGACGTGAGCGGATCGCTCGTACCCGCAAGCTTCCCGTCAGGCCGACTCGTCGTGCCCACGGCGGTGACGTTCTCCGCGACCGATGGGATGAAGATCCCCGCGCAGTTGTTCCTCCCCAACGACGCGAAGGCGGGCGAGAAGCGGCCCGCTCTGATTTTCACCCATGGCGGATCGCGCCGGCAGATGCTCCTGGGCTGGCACTACATGGATTACTACCACCAGACCTACGCGATGAATCAGCATCTCGCCAGTCTCGGATTCGTGGTGCTTTCAGTGAACTACCGATCGGGCACGGGGTACGGGATGGAATTCCGGGAGGCGAAGAACTACGGCGCCACCGGAGCCTCTGAATTCGCGGATGTGCTCGGCGCGGGCCTGTATCTTCGTTCACGGTCCGATGTCGATCCCGCGCGCATCGGCCTGTGGGGCGGCTCGTACGGCGGATTCCTCACCGCCCTCGGCCTCTCCCGCGCCTCGGATCTGTTCAAGGCGGGTGTCGATATCCACGGGGTGCATGACTGGAACGTGGTGGTGGGGAACTTCGCCCAGGCCTACGACCCCCAGAAACGCGAGGCCTTCGCGAAACTCGCGTTTCAGTCCTCGCCCATGGCCTCGATCGATTCCTGGCGCTCGCCCGTCCTCGTCATCCACGGCGACGACGATCGCAACGTGCCATTCTCCGAGACGGTGGAACTCGTTCAGCAGCTCCGGAAGCGCAACGTCGAAGTGGAGCAACTCATCTTCCCGGACGAAGTTCACGGATTCCTTCTCCACCGCAACTGGATCCGGGCCTTCGAGCGAACCTCAGAGTACTTCGGCCGCAAGCTGAAATAGCTGCACCGCGCGCCGGACGCGGGGCTGAGCCAAATGGCTTATTGATCCGCTCGTCTAAGGGGAGCAGTCTGCTCTTCCGCCCGGTTTTTCGGGCGTCTCGTCCAAGTGCCCCGGAGGTCCCGATGATCAGAAAGATCAACGCAACCTGGCACCAAGCGAACCGGATGCCCATGCGCTCCACCCTCGACCAGCGCGTGACCTGGCATCTGGCGCATCGCAAGGCGTGCGAGTGCCGCGCGGACCTACCGCCGACGATCGTCGCCGAGTTGAAGCGACGTGGCGGCAAGGTCCCCCAAAGGAGACACTCATGACCCGCAATCGATCGCTACGTTTCGTGTTCGTGGCGGCCGCACCCGTTCTGTCGGCGTCCCTGTCCTTCGCCCTGCCGGAGGCCGCCGAGCCGGATGCCAAGGGCTGCCAGGATCACCCGCTCTTTACCCGGATGCAGGGCATGCGCCTCGCCACCTGCCGGATGTTCGACTTCGACAAGTTCGACTTCAAGACCGGGAAGGGGACCACGGTCTCCGTCGAGGGCAAGCGGTTCGAGATCAAGTACCAGATGCCGCCGGGCGGCACGGCTCCGAGCCCCCCCGCCATCATTCGCAACCACCAGCAGGCCATCGGGACCATCGGCGGATCGATGGCTTACGAAGACGAGCGCTACACCATTGTGAAGCTCCTCAAGGACGGCAAGGAGGTCTGGGCCCAGGTCGACACCGCCTGGGGGAGGGGCTACATGCTCACCATCGTCGAGAAGCAGGCGATGGCCCAGGAAGTGACGGCCAGCGCGGATCTGTTCAAGTCCGGCCTCAAAGCCACCGGTCATGTGGAAGTGCCGGGGATCTACTTCGACACCGGCAAGTCGGAGTTGAAGCCCGAATCGGACGCGGCAGTGGCGGAGATCGCCAAGTTGCTGAAGGGGGATCCTGGCCTGAAGGTCTACGTCGTGGGGCACACCGACAATGTCGCTTCGCTCGACCTCAACACGAAGCTGTCGCAGACCCGCGCGGAGGCCGTGGCGCAGGCCCTCGTAGGCAAGCACG
>CAZBTT010000514.1:0-3924 GCA_964494295.1 uncultured Acidobacteriota bacterium | reverse complement strand
GGAGGAGCTCGACTGGGGCGTGCTCGACGATGGGATCCGCGCGAAGGTCTATCTCAACATCTACCGCGACAGCTTCCTCTCACGCTACGGCACTTCCGCCGACCAGGCCCTCGCCAACGGTGTCGGATACGGACCCCGGGGCCGCTTCAGCGTCTTCGGACACATGGGCATCGGCAACCCGTATTTCCCCGGGTTCAACCCCACCGGCGACTACGCAATTCACATCCTCGTCACCAACTCCGAGGTGATTCTCGTGGGCGAGGTGGACAGCGAAGGCGACAAGAACCTCGCGGGGATGAAGGCGCGCGGCGTCTTCCCGGTGAAGAAGGTCTTCAACGAACTCACGGTCCGGGGCGAGAAGAAGGAGCCGGGACAGCACGACGAGCCGAAGGTCAAGCCCGGGAAGCGCGGCGTGGTCGTGATCGCCGACTAGGAGCCTGCGCGGCAGAGGAAACAGGCTCCTGTCGACAACGCGGCGGTCTGTTCGGCAGTTTGGAAGCGGCTCGTTCTGATTCGGGGCAAACAAAGAAGCCCCGGGATCCCTGATCCGGTCAGGGGTCCCGGGGCGTTTCGCCGTCCTAGGAGGGTTCGGACAGCGAGTCTGGTTACATCTTCGGAAGGATGACCGCGTCGATCACGTGGATGACGCCGTTGCTGCACGCGATGTCCGTCTTCACCACGTTCGCGGCGTCGACCTTGACGCCCTTCGAGGTGTCGATGGTGACGCTGCCGCCCTGGACGGTCTTGGCGCTCTTGAGCTTCACCACATCCTGGGCCATGACCTTGCCCGCAACGACGTGATAGGTGAGCACGGCGGTGAGCTTGGCCTTGTCCTTGAGGAGGGCCTCGAGGGTGCCCGCGGGAAGCTTGGCAAACGCCTCATCGGTGGGTGCGAAGACCGTGAAGGGGCCGGCGCCCTTCAGGGTGTCCACGAGGCCGGCGGCGGTGAGGGCGGTGGCGAGCGTCTTGAAGCTGCCCGCGGCGACCGCGGTATCGACGATGTCCTTGGGAGCATCGGCGGCCTGGGCGGAGGTGCCAACGAGAGCGACGACGGCGAAAGCGGCGAGGAGGGTGCGACGATTCATGGTGTCTCTTTCTGTGGGGAAATGTAGGAAGGATGGAGGCCGGATCGGCGGGCATCCTTGCCCTCCTCCAACCTCGAGAAAGAGACTACCGGAGATTACTAGTCTTTGTCAAGCTTTTGAGTAGATATTGGGACGGCTGGGTCGGCGAGGGCGCCGAGGGTCAGGCCGAGGTACGCCTTCGCATTGCCGAAGCAGACGTTCCGCACGGCGCCGCCCAACAACTCTCGGTCGTCGGGCAGGTGCCCCGACCGGACATCGTTCCCCAGAAGATTGCAGACCAGACGCCGGTAGTACTCGTGGCGCGAGTACGAAAGGAAACTGCGCGAGTCGGTGATCATCCCGACGAAGCGAGAGAACAGGCCCATGTTCGAAAGCGCGCGCAATTGCGCCTCCATGCCGTCCTTCTGGTCGAGGAACCACCAGGCCGCGCCGTGCTGCATCTTCCCCGGGGTCGAGCCATCCTGGAAGTTCCCGGTCATGGTCGCGAAGAGCTCGTTGTCGCGCGGATTGAGGTTGTAGAGGATGGTCTTCGCGAGCTGATTCGAATCGTCGAGCCGATCGAGGAATCGGGCCAGGGGTCTGGCCTGTTCGAAGTCGCCGATGGAGTCGAACCCCTTGTCCGGCCCCAGGGTTCGCTGCCCCCGCGAGTTGTTGTTCCGGAGCGCTCCGAGGTGGAATTGCTGGATCCAGCCGCGATGATGGTCGAGGACGGCCATCCGGTGCAGGAGGCCGGACTTCAACTTCTCCGCGGCCAGGGGTTCGAGAACTTTTCCGGAGCGCACGCGATCGAAAGCGTGCTCGAGGTCCAAATCCGTGAAGGGCTCGGCGTACATCCGCTCGAGGCCATGGTCGGAGGCGCGGCAACCCATCTCGTGGAAAAAGGTGTGCCGTTTCTCGAGGGCGGTCCAGAAGTCCTTGAAACCGGTGATCGAAATGCCGCTCGCCGCGGCCAGCGCATCGACCCACTGATTCCATTTAGCGGTGTCCTCGACGGCCAGAGCCCGATCGGGTCTCCAGGTCGGGTAGATGCGAGTCTCGGGATTCTGTCGGCTCGCGAGGGCGGCGTGGTGTTCGAGGGAGTCCACAGGATCGTCGGTGGTGCTCACCGCGGCCACGCGGAACTGCTTGAACAGGCCCAGGGTGGTGAACCCGTCCTCCTGCAGGCGGGCCGTGGTCCGATCGTAGACCGAGCGAGCGTTCGCGCCGGTCAGAATCTCCGTGATCCCGAAGGGGCGCTTCAGTTCCATGTGGGTCCAGTGGAACAGGGGGTTGCGGATCGTCTGAGGGACGGTGTTCGCCCAGGCCTCGAACTTCTCGAAGTCGGTCGCGTCGCCGGTGCAGAAACGCTCGCTCACCCCGTTCGCCCTCATCGCGCGCCACTTGTAGTGATCCCCGTCGAGCCAGATCTCGGTGATCGAACGGAAGCGATGGTTCGAGGCGATCTGGTCGGGGGGCAGGTGGCAGTGGTAGTCGATGATGGGCAGATCCTTCGCGACATCGTGGAAGAGATGCCGGGCCAGATCCGTCTCGAGGAGAAAGTCGTCCGTTATGAAGTTCATGGGATGAGGCTCACGGGCATGAAGCTCCTGCGCCGCCGATCAGGCGTCGAGTTTCGCCGGCTCGGAGTTTGGAATCAGCAGCTGAATGATGAGGAGCGCCACCAGGTAAGCCGAACCCGCAATCAGGAAGATCAGGAAGTAACTGCCGGTGCGGGTGAGGATTTCCCCGACCACGAGGGCAATCAGCATGCCGCCGATGGCGCCCGCCGTCCCGCCGATGCCCACGACCGAGCCGACCGCGCGCCTCGGGAACATGTCCGACGTGAAGGTGAACAGATTCGCCGACCAGCCCTGATGCGCCGCCGCGGCGAGGGAAACCAGGGCGACCGCGAGCCACAGGCTCTTGACCTGTGACGCGAACGTGATCGGCACAACGCAGAGGGCGCAGACCAGCATCGCGGCCTTGCGGGCCTTGTTCGCGGTCCAGCCCCGTTTGATCCAGTGCGACGACAGCCAGCCGCCGCCGATGCTGCCCACATCCGCCACGAGGTAGATCACGACCACGGGCGGACCGATGGTGGTGAGATCGATGCCGTGGTTGCGCTTCAGGAAATCGGGGATCCAGTAGAGGTAGAGCCACCAGATCGGATCGGTCAGAAACTTGCCGATCGCGAAGGCCCAGGTCTGGCGATGCGGGAGCAGGCTCTTCCAGGGGATGTGAGTCACCGCCTCGGGCGGGTCCGAGCGGATGTGCGCGAGTTCAGCCGCGGTGACCGTGGGGTGCTTCTCCGGTGACTCGTAGTTCATCCACCACAGGGCCACCCAGGCAAAACCGATGGCGCCGGTGGCGAGGAAGGCCACTTCCCATCCCCAGTGGAGAGTGATCCAGGGAACCAAGATGGGCGCCCCAAGCGCCCCGAGGTTCGTGCCCGAGTTGAAGATGCCGGTGGCGAAGGCTCGCTCCTTCTTCGGGAACCACTCCGCCACGGTCTTGATGGACGCCGGGAAGTTACCGGCCTCACCGATGCCGAGGACGAACCGGGCCAGAGCGAAGCCCGCGGCCGCGCCGGTGAGCAGGACAAAAGAGGGCGGGTTGATGAGGACCGTGGGTATGGCGAGGCCAGGGAACGCTCCCGCGATTCCGTGCGCCATGGCCGCGAGGCTCCATAACCCGACCGCCACCGCGAACCCTTTCTTCACGCCCATGCCGTCGATCACGCGTCCCGCGATCACCAGACCGATCGCGTAGGCGAGCGAGAAACTGAAGATGATCGCGGCGTAGTCCCGCTCGGTCCACGAGAACTCGGTCTGGAGCGTGCTCTTGAGGATCGCGATGATCT
>CAZBTT010000513.1:0-3926 GCA_964494295.1 uncultured Acidobacteriota bacterium | reverse complement strand
GGCGCGATGGGAACGATGCTGTACAACCGGGGCGTCTTCGTCAACCGCTGTTTCGATGAGCTGAACCTCTCCTCGCCCGCCCTGGTCAAGCAGGTCCACGACGAGTACGTGGACGCGGGTTCGCAGTTCATCGAGACGAACACGTACGGCGCCAACCGATTCAAGCTCGGGCCGCACGGCCTCGATTCCCAGGTCGGCAAGATCAACCGGGAAGGCGCGCGTATCGCACGGGAAGCCGCAGGCGAGAACGTTCTCGTGGCCGGCGCCATCGGCCCGCTCGGCAAACCCCTCGAACCCCTCGGTCACATTTCGCTCGTCGATGCGGTCTCGGCCTTCGCCGACCAGGCCACGGCGCTTAAGGAAGGCGGCGTCGACTTCTTCCTCATCGAGACCATGCCGTCGCTCGATGTCGCCAAGGCCGCGCTCACCGCGGTGCGGACGGTAAGCGACCTGCCGGTGATCGTGTCGCTCACCTTCACCGACGAGGGCTCCACGGTCATCGGCGAAACCCCCGAGGCGGTGGTGCAGTCTCTCGAAGCCGAGGGCGTGCCGATCATCGGCGCCAACTGCTCGCAGGGCCCGAACAAGATGCTGCACACGATCGAGCGGATGGTCTCGGCTGCGACGACCGCGAAGATCATGGCCATGCCGAACGCGGGAGCGCCTGCGTATGTCGACGGCCGCTACGTGTACCTGTGCACGCCCGAGTACATCGCGTCGTACGGCCGCCGCTTCATCGAAGCCGGCGCGCGCCTCGTCGGCGGCTGCTGCGGCACCGCGCCCGCGCACATCCGGAATCTCGCCCGATCGCTGCGCATGGTTCAGCCGGTCAAGGCCGAGTCGCACGTCGTTCGCGTGACCGACACGACGAAGCCTTCGCTGCCGCCCATCCCGCGCGAGGAGAAGAGTTCACTCGCCCACAAACTCGGCCGCAAGTTCGTGGTCTCGATCGAACTCGATCCGCCCAAGGGCGTCGACCCCTCGCGGGTCATCGAGAAGGCCCACGAGTGCAAGGAGAACGAAGTCGACGCGATCAATGTGGCCGACGGTCCCCGCGCCTCGGCCCGCATGAGCGCGCAGTCGCTGTGCCTGCTCACTCAACAGCAGACGGGCCTCGACACCATCCTTCACTACACCTGCCGCGACCGGAACCTCCTCGGCATCCAGTCGGATGTTCTCGGCTGCTACGCGCTCGGCCTGCGCAACATCCTCTGCATCACGGGCGACCCGCCCAAGCTCGGCGACTATCCCGACGCGACCGCGGTGTACGACGTCGACTCGATCGGTCTCATCCGCATCCTGTCGCATCTGAACCGCGGCTGCGATCTGGCCGGCAATCCGATCGGTCCGCCGCTCGGGATCCACATCGGCTGCGGCGCCGATCCTTCCAAGCCCGACTGGGACAAGGAACTGCGCCGGCTCGAAGAGAAGGTGAAGGCGGGGGCGGAGTACATCATGACCCAGCCGGTCTACGACCCGAGGCAGGTCGAGAAGTTCCTCAAGGCCATTCAGTATCTGAAGACGCCCGTGCTGATCGGCTCGCTGCCCCTTTACTCACACAAGAACGCCGAGTTCCTGCACAACGAGGTTCCGGGCATGATCATCCCCGACGACATCCGCGAGAGGATGCGCGCGGCGGGCTCGGGCGAGAAGGCGCAGGCCGAAGGAGTCGCGATCGCGCAGGAGGCGCTGCGCGCCGGGGCCGACCTCGCCCAGGGCGTCTACGTCATGCCCCCGTTCAATAGAGTGGATCTGGCGCTCCGCGTGGTCGAGATTCTGCGATAGTCGGGTTCCCCATGATTCCGGCGCTTGCCCTCAGCCTCGCTGTTGCCGTTGCTTCCGCGGGAGCGGCGCAGGATCCGCCGGTCAAGCCGCGCGTGCCCCTGACCTTCGCGACCGAGGCCCGCACCGTGAACCTCACCGTGACGGTTCGCGGTCTCGACGCCAAGCTGATCAAGGACCTGACCATCGCCGACTTCTCGGTCTTCGAGAACGACAAGCCGCAGCAGATCCAGTATTTCGCCCGCGTGTTCGACCCCTCGCGCGCCGATGACGAGGGGCAGGAGGGCGCGCCGGATCCGACCGCCATCGACCTCGGCATGCTCTTCGACACCAGCACCAGCATGGCCGACGTCCTGCGGTTGTCCCAGAACGCGGCGACTCAGTTCCTGGAGTCGATCCCCCGGGCCCGGGAGCTCACCACCGTCTTCTTCGACTCGGACATCCGGATGTCGCGGTTCTCCGGCGAAGGCCAGCAGGGACTCTTCGATCGCCTCCAGAAGGCGAAGAGCAGCGGGATGACCCTCCTGCGCGACGCCATCGCGGTCTACCTGTCGCGGATCTCAGATGACCCGGGGAGGAAGATCATGGTGCTCTTCACCGACGGCGAGGACTCGAAGAGCGAGATCTCGGTGGCGGAACTGCGCGATCTGGTCCGGGCCAGCACGGTCACCATCTACCCCATTGTCTTCGGTGGGAAGTACACCTCGTCAAGCGCCGGCCTGACCGCCAAGGCCCTGATGCACGACCTTGCGGAGATGACCGGCGGTGAAGTCTTCACACCCAAGACCTTCAAGGATCTGGCGCCGATCTACGAGGGTCTCCTCGACGAACTCGCCGCGCAGTACGTGATCGGCTACATCCCGGAGGAGAACCCCGCTCCCGGCGAACATCGGCTGCGGGTCGAGGTCAGCCGCCCCGGAGCCAAGGCCCGCCACCGTCGCGGATACCGCGTGGCGCCTCCCGAGAAGGAACCTAAGTAGGACCGATTAGAATCTCGGCGCGTGGCCACCTTCGATGAGTTTCTGAATCTCGACCTGCGGGTGGGCACGGTGCTTTCGGCGACGCCGCTCGAAGGCGCGATCAAGCCCGCCTACAAGATGGAGATCGACTTCGGGCCGGAGCTTGGTGTGAAGCGGTCGTCGGGCCAGTACACCGTGAACTATCGACCCGGGGACATGATCGGGCGTCAGATCGTGGCGGTGGTCAACTTCCCCCCGCGGCGGATCGCCGGTTTCACTTCCGAGGTGCTCGTGCTGGCCGCGCCCGATCCTGCGGGCGCGCACATCCTCCTTGGGGTCGAGCGACCCGTGCCGAACGGAGGACGGATCTCATGAGCCCCGCAGGCAAGGCCCGAGCCGCGAAGGAAACACTCGTGCTCACGGCAGCGGCGGTCACCACGGCCATCGCGTCCATAGCGAAGGCCATTCAGGCGGATCAGAAGGACGCCGCCGCCGTGGCCATCGTGGGAATCCAGAGCCGAGGCGTGCCCCTGGCGGCGCGAATCGCCGCCGCCCTTCGCAAGAACACGGGCAAGAAGGTCGATATCGGCTCGCTCGACATCACCTTGTATCGCGACGATCTCTCGACGGTCGGGACGCGGCCGGTGCTCAAGGCCACGAACATCCCTTTCTCGATCGACGCCCGAACCGTCATCCTCGTCGACGACGTTCTCTTCACCGGACGCACGATCCGGGCCGCGCTCGACGAGCTCGTGGACTTCGGCCGTCCGTCGCGCATAGCACTCGCGGTCCTGATCGATCGCGGCCATCGCGAGCTGCCCATCCAGGCCGACTACGTCGGCAAGACCGTCAAGACGACCCGCGCGGACATGGTCGATGTCCGCCTCTCCGAGATCGACGGCAAGGACGAAGTGGTCCTGGTGAAACGATGAACGCCCCCTGGACTCAGCGGCATCTCCTGGGCATCGAGCCTCTCTCCGCGGAAGACATCACTCTCGTTCTCGACACCGCGGTGCAGATGCGCGAGATCATGGACCGGCCGATCAAGAAGGTCCCCACCCTGCGCGGCCGAACCGTGGTCAACCTCTTCATGGAGGCGTCCACGCGCACACGGGCCTCATTCGAGATGGCCGAGCGCATCCTCTCCGCCGACTCGCTTTCGATTCAGGCCGCGGGCTCCAGCGT
>CAZBTT010000512.1:2619-3929 GCA_964494295.1 uncultured Acidobacteriota bacterium | reverse complement strand
CAAGCGCGATCATCCTGGTGGGCGGCGAGGGCACGCGGCTCCGCCCCCTGACCCTCGAGCTGCCCAAGCCCGTGGTGCCAGTCCTCGACCGGCCATTTCTCAAGTTCCAGCTCGATCTCTTGCGCAAGGCCGGCATCGAAGACATCGTCCTGTGCGTCGCCTTCCGGCCCGAGCGCATACGCGCGGTCCTCGGTGACGGCGCCATGGACGGGGTAAGGCTCACCTACGTCCTCGAAGAGACGCCTCTTGGCACGGGCGGCGCGGTGAAGAACGCCGAGTCCGTCCTCGGCGACCGGGTGGTCGTGATGAACGGTGACGTCCTGGCCGACATGGACCTCGGCTCAATCCTGCGCGTCCACGAGGAGACGAAGGCCGCGGCCACGATCGTCCTGCACCCGGTGGACAATCCCTCCGCGTACGGCCTCGTCGAAACGGACGCCACCGACCGGGTGGAGCGCTTCATCGAGAAGCCGAAGCCCGAAGAGATCACGACCAACCGCATCAACGCGGGCCTCTACGTCCTCGAAACCCGAACCCTCTCTCTGATGCCAAAGGGTGTCCCGTATTCGATCGAGCGAGGCTACTTCCCCTCGTTGATCGCGAGCAGCGAGCGCGTGCAGGCGTTCGTTCACGAGGGCTACTGGATCGACATCGGGACTCACCAGAAGTACCTTCAGGTCCACCTCGACCTCTTGTCGCGCCGCTTCCCCCACGAAATCCGCGCCGCGGTTCGCGGTTCGGGCTTCGTCCACGAGAGCGCCACGATCGATCCTTCGGCCGTGCTCGAAGGCAACTTCTACGTCGGCCCGGGTTGCCGGATCGGCCCCGCTTCCCGGATCGAGGACGGCGCCGCGTTGATCTCGAACGTCCGGGTTCTAGGCGCTACAGTGCGTCAAAGTGTGGTCTGGGGCGAAACCGAGATCGGCGAGGGATCTCTGGTCTCGGGAGCGCTGCTTGCAAACCGCGTGCGCATAGGGCGGCACTGCCATGTCCTCCCCGGGTCGGCGCTCGGGGACGGAACCGTCGTCTCCGATCATTCGCGGACCTCTTTGCCAAACGCGTGAAAGCACAGGACCACAGACCATGAACCCCGACATCTCGCACATCTTCAAGGCCTACGACATACGCGGCCTGAGCCCGAGCGAGCTGAATCCGCCCCTCGCGCGCCGCATCGGCATCGCCTTCGTCGACTACCTCAAGGCCCGGAACATCGCCATCGGCCGGGACATGAGGGACACCTCGCCCGACCTGGCTGCGGCCTTCATCGAAGGCGCCCGGTCGCGGGGCGCCAACGTCATCGACATCGGCAT
>CAZBTT010000512.1:0-2609 GCA_964494295.1 uncultured Acidobacteriota bacterium | reverse complement strand
AATCCGAAGCAGTACAACGGCATCAAACTGGTGCGCGCGGGTGCGGTGGACCTCTCCGGAGACGCGGGCATCAAGGCGGTCAAAGAGAGCGCCCTCGGTCCCGAACCTGCGCCCTTCTCGGGGCCCGCGCGCTCGCTCGCCCAAAGAGACGTGGCCGACGCTTTCGTCGCACACTGCCTCGGCTTCATCGACACCTCGAAACTGCGCCCGCTGCGTCTCGTCCTCGATGCCGGCAACGGCATGGGCGGACCGGCCGCCGAACGCGTCTTCGCCAAGCTCCCGTTCGAACGGACCGATCTCTACTTCACGCCCGACGGCAACTTCCCCAACCACCCTGCCGATCCTCTCGTCGAGGAAAACCGCCGCGACATCATCGCCGCGGTCAAAGCCAAGGGCGCGGACATGGGCATCGCGTGGGACGGTGACGCCGACCGCTGCTTCTTCATCGACGATACCGGCTAGTTCATCCCCGGCGACTTCGTGACCGCCTTGCTCGGCACGATGTTCGCGCAGCGTGAGCCTGGCGCCACCATCGTTTACGACGTTCGCGCGTCCCGGGCGGTTGCGGACAGCGTGAAGGCCGCCGGCGGAAACCCGGTCATGCACCGGGTCGGCCACGCGTTCATGAAGGTGAAGATGCGCGAACTGAACGCGGTGTACGGCGGCGAGGTCTCCGCGCACTACTACTTCCGCGACAACTGGTTCGCCGCAAACGGCATGATCCCCGCCCTTCTGTTCCTCGAAACCGTCTGCCGCTCCGGGAGGAAGCTTTCGGACGTCCTGGCCCCCGCCCGCGCCAAGTACTTCATCTCGGGCGAGATCAACTCGAAGGTAGCCGACGTGCCGCGGGCCCTCAAGCTCCTCGAAGAGCGCTACAAGGACGGCCGGGTCACGAAACTCGACGGCGTGTCCGTCGACTACGACTCATGGCACTTCAACGTGCGCGGTTCGAACACCGAACCTCTGCTACGCCTGAACCTCGAGGCCTATACACAGGCAGAGATGGAACAAAGACGCGACGAAGTGCTGGCGTTGATCCGGTCGTAGTTGGTAGTGGCTCGACGGGGTTGCTTCGTCGCGACGCGAACAGACGTCTCCTCGCAATGACGGCGACTAACAAGTGCGAAGGCCCTCAGGCCTTCGGCACTTGTTCGTCGGCGTGGTAGCTCGAGCGCACCAGCGGGCTGGACTCGACGTGGCCGAAGCCTATCGAGAGGCCGAACTCCCTCAATTTCGCGAACTCGTCGGGCGAGTAGTACTTGAGGATCGGGAGATGTTCGAGGGACGGCCGAAGGTATTGACCCACGGTCAGCACGTCGACCCGGGACTCGCGGATGGCGCGGATCGTTTCGAGAATCTCATCCCATTCCTCGCCCAGGCCGACCATGATGCCGCTCTTGGTGAGCAGGCCCGCGTCCTTTGACCTTGAAAGCAGCTCGAGCGATCGCTTGAAGTTCGCGCCGGGACGGACTTTCCGATAGAGACGCGGAACGGTCTCGGTGTTGTGGTTGAGGATGTCGGGCCGGGCGTCTATGACCACCTGAAGCGCCGACCAGTTCCCCTTGAAGTCGGGAATCAGCACTTCGATGGCACAGCCGGGGACCTTTTCGCGCACGAGCCTGATGGTCTCGGAGAACGACCAGGCCGCCCCGTCCTTCTGCTCGTCGCGATTCACCGAAGTGATGACCGCGTGCTTGAGACGCATGGTGGCGATGGCTTCGGCCACGCGGCGAGGCTCGTCAGGGTCCGGCGGCATCGCGGCGAGACCCGTCTTTACGGCGCAGAAACCGCAGGCGCGGGTGCAGGTGTCGCCCAGGATCATGAAGGTTGCGGTTCCGCGGTTCCAGCAATCGCCTATGTTGGGACAGCGGGCTTCCTCGCAGACCGTGTGGAGCTTCTGGCCGCGAACGAGGGAGACGAGCGAGTCATAGCGTGCGCCGATCGGCGCGCGAGCCTTGATCCAATCCGGGCGCGGGATCGGGGACACCACGCCCACGGGGCCCGGAGGAACGACCGTCTGCGGGTCCGCTTCAAGGGTCAAAGCTCGTCGTCCTCCTTCTCCTCGTCCTCGTCGGCGTCATCGAAGAGATCATCGTCATCGTCCTCGAGGTCGTCTTCTTCCTCTTCCTCCAGATCGTCGTCGTCGTCCTCTTCTTCTTCCTCGTCGTCCTCGTCGTCCTCCTCGTCGTCGTCATCGTCCTCGAGGGCATCGAGTTCGTCGTCTTCCTCTTCCTCGTCGTCCTCATCCTCGTCAAGGACATCGTCGTCGAAAAGGCTCGCGTCTTCGTCGGCAACCACGTCGTCGTCCTCCCACTCATCGGAATCGTCGTCGCTGTTGCGACGCGGAGAGAGAGTCAGCGGTTCCACGCTCTCCTGGTCGTCGTAGTTCATGGCTTATCGGTCTCCTTCCCGGACATCGGGCCTAACGCGGCGTGCCCACAAGGGGGGTAATCGTACCCGCTCTCGCTGGAAAGTCGGATGCTTTTCACTCGGTCACGAAATTTGTGCGTGCACGCCCGGACGGGAAGTTTCGGACGTATCGTTCGGCGCAACCGTCGTCCCCCCACTCGACAAGGAGAGAGATATGAGCCAAAGAGTTGCCTCTTCGC
>CAZBTT010000511.1:0-3935 GCA_964494295.1 uncultured Acidobacteriota bacterium | reverse complement strand
AGAACGCGGCCAGCCTCGCTCGCAGCGTGAGCGCGCACCACTGCCCCAACCGAGCCTGATCCATCGGGATCGGCGACGAGCCTCAGGCCGGTCCCGCAGAGGGCGTCGAGATCATCCTCGACCAGCACCTTGAACCGTCGATGGATCGATACTTCGGGTAGCCGGGTGTCCTGGGCTTGTTGCAGTCCCTCGATGAGCAGCGGCCGATAGCAGTCGGGCGTCAGGACGTGCGTGTCGAAGTACGGACGCTCGACGCGTTCCGCGTTGGTGAGCACGATGCGCCCCACGCCCAGAGCCGCGAGTTGCGCCCATAACCGACGCATCACCTTGGGGCGCGGCACCGCGAGCAGAAGATCGACGCGCGGGCGTGGTGGCGGGGTGGATTCGAAGCCGCAGATCAGGTCGACCGACCCTCGATCGATCGCCGCGACGGTGGCGGTTCCCCGGGGACCGTCGACCAGGCCGACACGCAGGCTCTGACCCACGGAGACCTTGAGAACCTCGAGGGCGTGGACAGCGCGCGGACCGGAAAGGCGCGCGGCCCCTGTGGCATCAACCTCACCGGCTTCGAGAAGGACGAGGTTCACTTTGGCGGATCACATCAGGCTGAGCGGATCGACGTCCACGGCGACGCCGGGGAAGCGCATCTCGCCGAACTCGGCGATCAGCGCCTCGTGGACGGCTTCACGGATCACGCCGCGCTTCCCTCTCACCACCACCTGATAGCGGAACTCGTCGCGGACCTTTGAAAGCGGCGATGGCGACGGACCGAGAACGCCTGCCTGAAGCTTCGCCTTGAGACGCCGCGCGATGCTGCGCGCGTTCTTCGCGACCTCGTCCTCCGCCCGACCTCGGAAGAGGATGTTCACCATCGCGTCGTGGGGCGGGTAGCCCATCGTCCGGCGGAATTCCATCTCGCGGTCGAAGAATGCGTCGTAATCCTGGTTCTGCGCGTACTCGATCGCATAGTGCTTCGGATTGTGGGTCTGGAGCAGCACTTCACCCGGAAGATCGGCGCGGCCCGCACGGCCCGCGACCTGAGTCAGCAGGGCGAAGGTCCGCTCGGCGGACCTGAAGTCGGGAAGGCCGAGGCCGACGTCGGCATCGATCACACCGACCAGGGTCACCTTGGGGAAGTCGTGACCCTTGGCGATCATCTGCGTGCCTACGAGGATATCGGTCTCGTGTTTCTCGAACTTGTGAAGGACATTTTCGACCGCGCCGCGCCGACCCGCGATGTCTCGATCGATCCGATCGACCTTCGCGTCGGGGAACGTGGTGAGGAGGACCTCGGCCACGCGCTGCGTGCCGTAACCCTGAAGGCGGAGATAGTCGCCGCGACAGACCGAGCACCGTACAGGCGTCGGCTTCATGAGACCGCAATAGTGGCATTGCGCCTGCTCGCCGCGCCGATGCAGGACGAACGCAACCGAGCAGTGTGGGCATTGCGCGGCCGCGCCGCACTCGCGGCATACCAGACTCGTCGCGTACCCGCGGCGGTTCAGGAGCAGCACCGTCTGCTCCTTCCGGGAGAGGCGCTCGGCGATCGACTCGATGAGCGGCGGGGTGAGGATCGCGGTGGGGACCTTCTGTTTCTTGCGATCGATGATGTGAACACGGGCAAGGCCCATCGGGCCGACCCGCGTGCGCAACCGGAGCCAGGTGTAGCGGCCCTTGATGGCGTTGAGCCGCGACTCCATCGACGGTGTGGCCGACCCGAGCAGGATCACCGCCTTCTCGAGCCGCGCGCGATAGACCGCGACATCGCGGCCGTGGTAACGCGGCGCGTCCTCCTGCTTGTAGGCGGAGTCGTGTTCTTCGTCGACAACAATGAGACCGAGATTCGGCAGGGGTGCGAACACCGCGGACCGGGCGCCCACCACGATCCGCGCCTCGCCTCGACGCGCGCGCCACCACTCGTCGTGACGGACGCCTTCGGCCATGTCGCTGTGGAGGACACTCACCGCCTCGCCGAAGCGCTCACGAGCAGCGCGGACAAGGGTGGAAGTGAGGCCGATCTCGGGAACCAGAAGCAGCGCGGTCTTGCCGAGTTCCAGGGCTTTTTGGGCGGCGCGAAGGTAGATTTCGGTCTTGCCGCTGCCGGTGACGCCTTCAAGCAGGATCGGCGCGAAAACACCTTCACCGAGGGCGACCGCCACTTTGGTGTCGGCCTCGGATTGCTCGGCGGTGAGGATGCGCTCTTCGAGGGGCGCGGGGCGAAGGGCGCGCTGCGAGTTTGGATCGGGACGGCGCTCGAGAACTTCAAGGTCGATGGCGACGAGACCCTTCTTCTCGAGAGACTTGAGGGCCTGGCGCCGTGACGCGACAGCGCCGACGATGTCTCGAACCGGGGCCTTTCCGTCGTTTTCCCGCAGGTACGTGGCAACCTCGAGAGCGCGGCCGGTGAGTTCGGCGGCGGAAAGGCCGGGCGTGGCGGTCGCCACCTGCACTCGCTGGAAGTCGCTCGTGGCGAGCTCGACGTCGAACTCGACGAGGCCGAGCTGATCGAGCTTCACCAGACGAGCGGTGATGTCCTTGTCGAGCCGAGCCGCGAGCGCGGCCACGGACAGCTTCCCGCCTGCTTCTCGTAGGGCCTCGAGAATCGGATCGTCTTTGGCCGCGATCTTCGAAGCCGCGTCGGTGAGGGCCACGAGGCGTTTCGACGCACGCACGCCTCCCGGAGGCGCCACGAGCCGGGTCGCCTGGCCGATCGGGCCGATGTAGTAGTCAGCGACCCAGAGGGCGAGATCGAGGAGACGGTCGCCGACCAGCGGCTCTTCGTCGAAGAGGGCGGTGAGGTCCTTGACCGCGACGCCCTCTTTAGCTTTCGCCTCGGCGTTCACGACGACACCCATCACGCGGCGTTTCCCGAAAGGCGCTTCGACGCGCGACCCACGCGGCACATCGGGCCAGCCTTTGGGGACGCGATACGTCATCGGCTGCATCAGGGGCAACGGCAGCGCGACATCCACAACGCGGCTCGACGGAACCTCCGCGGCCTTCTCCGTCTCGATCCCCGGAAGCGACTTCTGCTGCATGACGCCTTGGCGCGGCTATTCGGGGCGGGTCCCCAGCACGTCCATCACGAGTTTGAGATCCGCCCAGACGTCCTTCTTCGCGGCTGGATTGCGAAGTAGATAGGCCGGGTGATACGTCGGCATCACGGGGATGCCGTCCCACGAGGAGAAGCGCCCGCGAAGCCTCGAGATCGGATCTCCGTTCTTCGTCATGAACTTGCCGGCGGTTGCGCCTAAGGCCACGATCGCGCGCGGCTGAATCGCCTTGATCTGAGCCTCGAGGAAAGGCTGGCAGGTGGCGACTTCGTCATTCTCAGGGGGACGGTTGCCAGGCGGTCGGCACTTGATGACGTTCGCGATGAAGACATCCGCGCGGCTCATCTTCATCCCTTTCTCGACCATGTCCGTGAGCAGCTGACCCGCACGTCCCACGAAGGCGAGGCCAGAGGCATCTTCATCGGCGCCCGGCGCCTCGCCGACGAACATGAGTTCGGCCCCTGCGCTGCCCTGGCCGAAGACGATCTTGGTCCGGCCTTCGCAGAGGCGGCAGCGCTTGCAGTCGCCGATATCGTCGCGGATGGCGGTGAGGGCCGCTTCGACGGCGGTGATGTCACGCGCGGGACGAGGCGCGGCAACCGGAACATCGGCCACGGCGACGGGCGCGGCCGCAGGAGGCCACGGAGCGGGGACGGCCGGGCGGGCTCGCCGAATCGACACCGTCGACGTTGCGCGTGGGATCCGCGGGCGCCGCGGCCTCACCACGATCGACCTTGAACGGCGCAGCGGCGCCGGTTTTGCCAGCGCCGGCGGGAGAGCCCGTCTCGGGCACCTCCGGAAGGGCGCCACCTTTTCCGATTCGGTCGATCGCCATGAGAGACCCCCAGTCTAGCGGATGTTGCCGATCGCGGTCTTCACCGT
>CAZBTT010000510.1:0-3940 GCA_964494295.1 uncultured Acidobacteriota bacterium | reverse complement strand
CCAGCGCTGGGGCGAAACCCCCATTATCGCGCGGGAGGGGGAGGCGGGCGGCGGATGGCCCGAACCGCGCCCCCGGTTCGGGCGGTCCGGCTGCTTACCGTTCGGAAGTAGTGTTGTCGGTCACGGGATGAGTCCCTCACCCAAAGACGAAGTCCTCGAAAGGCCGAAAACGGGCAAGAAGGAGAAGAAGACCCCTCCCTACCGCCTTCTTCGCATGAACGACGACTACACCCCCATGGAGTTCGTGGTCGAGGTTCTGATGGACATCTTCGGAAAGGGCGAGGCGGAGGCCGTGCACATCATGCTGAAGGTGCATGTCGAGGGCGCGGGCCTTGCTGGCGTGTACCCCTTCGAAATCGCGGAAACGAAGGTCGAGGAGGTTCACGCCCGCGCACGAGCCGAAGGCCATCCCCTCAAAGCCACGATGGAAGAAGGAGAAGCGTAAGACCCATGGCCCCGTCCGACATCCAAGCTCCCACGATCGAGGCGATCCGCGCCAATCGAACGCGGCTCGGCGACCTCGTCATCACCACACCGATCCGGCGGATCGTCGACCATGCGCTCGACGCCGCGGTGGGCGCTTCCACCACGGTCTGGCTGAAGGAGGAGCTTTTTCAGCGCACCGGGAGCTTCAAGCCTCGCGGCGCCCTTTCCGTGATGCTCGATCTCGACGCGGAAGCCTTGAAGCGAGGCGTCACCGGCGTTTCCGCGGGAAACCACGCGATTTCCCTCGGCTATTCGGCGCGCCGCCTCGGCACGACCGCGAAAGTGGTGATGCCGAAGAACGCGAATCCGTTCCGGGTGCAGGTGTGCCGCGAACTCGGGGCCACGATCGAACTCGTCGAAAACGTCCACGACGCCTTCGCGCGCGTTCGCGAGATCGAAGCCTCGGAGGGCCGGACCTTCGTGCATCCCTTCGAGGGCCCGAAGACGGCACTTGGAACCGCGTCGGTCGGGATGGAGTTCGTCGATCAGACCCGCGCCCTTGGAGTGACTCTCGACGCGGTCATCGTAGCCGCGGGTGGAGGAGGACTCACCGCGGGCGTTGCGTGCGCGGTGAAGCTGATGAGCCCCACCACCGCGGTTTATGTCGTGGAGCCCGAAGGCGCCGACAGCCTGAGCCGCAGTTTCAAGGCGGGCTCACCCCAGTCCATCGAGGCGGTCCGCACGATCGCGGATTCGCTGGGCGCGCCGCGTTGTGAGCCCTATTCATTCGCGCTCAATCGCATGTTCGTTAACGAGGTCGTGCTCGTAAACGACGATCAGATCCGTGAAGCGATGCGGCTCACCTTCCGTGTGGCGAAGCTCGTGGTCGAACCCGCGGGCGCCGCCGCGCTGGCCGCCCTGATGCACCCGTTGCGCGCGCGGCTCGAAGGTAGGACCGTTGGCCTTGTGGTCTGCGGGGCCAACATCGATCCGGAAACCTACGCGAAGCAGATCACCCAGACAGGAGCCACCGCATGAAGAGGTTCGGGACACTCATCGCGGGGACGATCCTCGCCGGACTTTCCCTCGCGGGCGCGACCGCCGAGGGGCCTTACGACCTTGCGATCGCCGGCGCGCGCATCGTCGACGGTTCGGGCAACCCCTGGTACCGGGGCGACATCTACCTGAAGGGCGACACGATCGCCGCCATCGACATCGCGGGGCGCAAGTTCGACTCGAAGCACACCATCGACGGCCGGGGCCTCGTGGTGGCGCCGGGTTTCATCGACATCCACACCCATGCGCGGCGCGCCATCCTCGAGATCCCGACGGCCGAGAACTACGCGCGCCAGGGAGTGACGACGCTGATCGAGGGTCCCGATGGCGGATCGCCGGTGCCCCTGCGTCCGTATCTCGAGCAGGTCGCGCAGGTGAAAACCTCGGTGAACTTCGGCGCGTTCATCGGCCAGGGTTCGATCCGCGAAAGCGTCATCGGTCCGAACGACCGCAAGGCGACGCCGGAAGAAATGACGCGGATGCTGGAGATCACGCGGCAGGGTATGCGCGACGGCGCTTTCGGCCTCTCCACCGGCCTCTTCTACGTTCCCGGCACGTTCACGCCGACCGAAGAGGTGACCGCCCTCGCGAGAGTCGCGGGAGAGATGGGCGGCATCCACATCTCGCACATGAGGAACGAGGCGAAGGACGTGGTCAAGAGCGTGAATGAGACCGTCGCGATCGGCGAGAACGGCGCTCTGCCCACACAGGTCACTCATCACAAGATCATCGGGAAGGGAAACTGGGGTGCTTCGGATCAGACCCTCGCGGCGGTGGCCGCGGCCCGCGCCCGGGGCGTGGATGCGACCATCGATCAATACCCCTACACCGCCTCGTCCACCGGTATCAACGCGCTGCTCCCCGCCTGGGCTCAGGATGGCGGAAGGCAGGCCACGCTCACGCGGCTCAAGGACCCGGAGACACGGGCGAAGATCAAGGCGATTGTGGTCGACAACATCAAGTTCGACCGCGGAGGCGGCGATCCGAAGAACATCCAGATCGCCTCGGCCGGCTTCGATACGACTCTCGCCGGAAAGAACCTCGCGCAGATCACGGCGGCGCGCGGCCTAGAGGTCACTTTCGAAAACGCGGCTGATACCGCTCTCGACATCATCGAGAAGGGCGGCGCTTCCGCGATCATCCACGCCATCAATGAAGAGGACCTTGTCCGGATCCTCCGCGATCCGAACTCGATGGTGGCCTCGGACGGCGAAGTCATCCGCTTCGGTGTCGCCGCGCCCCATCCCCGCGGGTATGGGACATTCGTGCGCGTTCTCGGCCGCTACGTTCGCGAACTCAAGGTCATCTCGCTGCAGGACGCGATCCGCAAAATGACGTCCTTCCCGGCGCAGAGGCTCGGCCTGCTCGACCGCGGCCTGGTCCGACCGGGCATGAAGGCGGACCTTGTGATCTTCGACGAGAACGCAATCGGCGACCGGGCGACCTTCGAAAAGCCGCACCAGTACGCGGTGGGCGTGAAGTGGGTGCTGGTGAGCGGAGAAGTCATCTTCGACGGCAAGTCGATGACCGCCGCCCGACCAGGGAAGGTCCTTAGGGGCCCCTCCAGCGAGTGGTAATGGCCTTGGCAACCGAAGCCGCAACCAAGCTCGGAGATACCCACACCTAGCGCGAACTTCCGTCTGCGACTGCGAAACCCGCGCACCCCCGCATGTACACTGTACGCATGGAAATCTCCGCTACCGAGAGCCGCAAACGGTTGTTCCAGCTCTTCGACGCGGCGGATCGCGGCGACGACGTGCGCATCGTCCGGCGCGGGACGGTCTACCGGCTTTCCGTGGCCGGGCCCCGAAAGAAGGCGCCCAAGGCAGCCATCACTCTGGAGTGGGTGGACCCTGCGGTCGAACGCGGACAATGGACGTTTGAATCCTCGTCCCGAGGTGGCGTGGCCTTCAAGGCGAGGAAGTGATTCTTCTCGACACTCACGCGATTCTCTGGCTCCTCGGGGGACACCGCCGCGCGGAGGGTCTGATCGCTTCCGGCCAGGCGCTCCTGGTTTCGCCGGTGAGTCTTCTGGAGATTCGCTTTCTGGTCGAAGCAGGGAAGGTCCGCATCGCCGAGGGCGATTGGGAGGAACGCCTGGCGCGAGACCGCCGGTTCCGCATCGACAACTGCCGAATCGGTGACATCGTGGCCGGCGCTTCGGAGCTTGGCTTCACACGCGATCCGTTCGACCGCCTGATCGCGGGGCACGCGCTCGCCCGGGGCTACCGACTGGCCACCGCGGACAACCTCCTCTTGGAGCACCTCCCTCGGGCGCGGGTTTTTCCGCTCTGACGCTGGCCCGGCCTAGACGTCGATGAAGACGGGTGGGCCGCCACCCGCGCTCAACTCCACGACGATCGGCCGGTTGACGAGCCGGTACTTCTCGTCGCAGATCGCCGCGTTCACCTTGTCGCCGTAGACGCCGTAGCCCTCGTGGATGTGGCCGAACACGGAG
>CAZBTT010000509.1:0-3950 GCA_964494295.1 uncultured Acidobacteriota bacterium | reverse complement strand
GACGAGAGCCGCCGCGACGCTGCGACCGCCCTCGCCGCCCCCGAAGCCGCCCCGGCCCTGGAGACCAAGCCCGCTCCGGCGCCACGGACCTCTGATCTGCGCCCCTCGGTCCTCGTGGTCGACGACGAGCCCGACGTGCGGACCTTCCTCATGAAGCGGCTGGTCGAGAACGGATACGAGGACGTTGTGGGCGCAGCAACGCTCGAGTCGGCGCTCCAGCTAGCCCAACAGATGGGCCGGGCCGGAGCCATGTTCCTCGCCGTGATCGATCTCTCGATTCCCGACCCCACCGGCGGCGATCTCTCGGGCGGGCTGGAACTGACGATGCGGCTGCGCGGTTTCGCCAACGCGCCTCGCATCGTTCTCGTGACCCCCGATCCTGAACCGAACATCGTCCGCAAGGGCCGCCAGGCCGGCGCGCGACGCGTCGTGTTCCGTCCCACCCTTGGACGCCTCAACAAGAACCTCTTCGAGAAGCATCTGGACGCCTTCTCCGGCAAGCTGCTCATCGTCTTGCAGCAGGTGACGGATGGGAAGCCGCAGGGTTCGGTGGCCTCGGCCTCGCCGATCGGCCTTATCGACGGGCTCGATCTCCTGGGCTGCATCGGTGAGAGCGTGGGCATCCGCGACCTCCTGCTGCGGGTCGCGAGCGGAATGGTCGAGCGCGTCATCCTGCTGATCCGCAGCGAGGACATCCTCTACCCGGCCTCGGGTGTGGGTTTCCCCCTCGGTCCTATGGGTTTCGATCTGACGGTTTCTGCCTATACCTCGCCCTTCGCCGAAGCGCTCCAGGGCCGGGCGGCCCAGAGCTTCGTGACCGATGCCGTATTCTGGCGCGAGATGTCGGCGCTCTCAATCCTGCGTGGCCGCTCCCTCGAAGCCGCGCTCATACCGCTTCGGGCCCACGGCGATGCCGTGGCGCTGCTCTTCGTCGACAACCCGATCTCCGGCGAGGCCCTGACCCGCCTCGACCCACTCGAGGCGTTCGTCGAGGAGGCCGGCCGAAGGCTGGAGGAGTTGCGGGATCAGGAACTGTCTCGAACCGGAACCATCAAAAGGGGTACGATTCCGAGGTAATCGATGGCTGAGCCAACAAATCGATACCGGGAGTTGTCCGACTTCTTCGTCAAGACCCAGGATCTGGTCGAGGACATCGTGCGCGAAAACGCGCAGTTGCGGGCGTGTCTTCGCGCCTTCGAGTCGCTCGGCGGCAATCCGCAGGAGGCCGATGTCCAGGCGCGGCTCCGAAAGTCCGAGGAAGATCGGATGGCGCTCGACCGCGAGTTCGCCCAGGTCAAGGACGAACTCTCCGATGCCCGCAGCCAGCTCACCGACAGCTCCCAGCGATTCACCGACCTGAGCGAACAGGTGAACCTCCTCACCAACCTCCATGTCGCGGCTTCGCAACTGCACGCCTCCCTCGACCACACCGAGGTCCTTCGCTCGATACAGGAGATCGCCACCAACCTTGTCGGCGCCGAAGCCTTTCATCTCTTCATCGTCGACGAGAAGACGGGTCGGGCTGAGCTTGTTCTCTCCGAAGGGCAGGAAGCGACGACGCGCAGCATCGGCCGTGGGGAAGGGATCATCGGGGCCTGTCTCGAGACCGGTCTGCCTCATTTCGCGAGCGACACCAAGGTCGCCGAGGCGACGCCGTTCGAGGCGCCCCTCGCCGTCATTCCCTTCGATCTCTCGGGCGTGGTGGTCGGCCTTCTCAGCATCCACAAACTCTTCCAGCAGAAGGTCGCCTTCAGCGAACTCGACTTCGAACTCTTCCGCCTCCTCGGAGCCCAGGCCGCGACCGCGGTCTACGCTTCGCGCCTGCACATGACGTCTGAGCGAAAGCTCGCGACCCTGCGCGGCTTCATCGACATGCTGAAGGGCCCGGCCGGCGTCTAGCCGAAGCTCCTACGACTTGGGCAGGAGGTCGAGGATGCCTTCGCCCACGTTCTGAAGGGGCAGGATCCGGGTGGCCGCGCCGAGCGCGATCGCCTCCTTCGGCATTCCAAAGACGATCGATGTGCTTTCGTCCTGCGCGATCGTCTGCGCCCCGCGGTTCTTCATCTCCAGGAGACCGATAGCGCCGTCCTTGCCCATTCCCGTGAGCAGGACGCCGACGCTCCTCGGCCCAAAGGTCTCCGCGACCGAGCGGAAGAGGACGTCGACGCTGGGTCGATGGCGATTGACGTGCGGAGCGGAATCGATCCGGACCACGAAGCGCGCCCCGTCCCGGACCACCGACATATGCCGGTTCCCGGGGGCGAGGAGGACCAGACCCTGTCGAACCGGGTCGCCATCCTCGGCCTCCTTGACCTGCATCGGGGCGAGTCCGTTGAGCCGGCCCGCGAACGCCTTCGTGAACCCCTCGGGCATGTGTTGAACCACGAGCACCGCCGGCGATTCGCGGGGCAGGGCGCCGAGGACGACGGCAAGCGCCTCGGTGCCGCCGGTCGAAGCTCCAACCGCCACCACCCACGAACTCGCGACGCCCTTCGCCACCTCGGTGACCGGCGCTCGCGGCGTGCGAAGCGGAGGGGCTCCGCGTTTGGAAGAGGCGGCGGCGCGGACCGTGTCGACGAGCAACGTCGCGGTGTCGCTCAGGAAATCCTTGACCGACAGCCGCGGTTTGGGCAGCACATCGATCGCGCCACGCGCGAGGGCTTCGATCGCCACCGCCGCGTCTTCACCGGCCCGGGCGGAGCAGATCACCACCGGAATCGGATCGGTCGCCATCAGGCGGGTCAGGAAGGTGAGGCCATCCATGCCCGGCATCTCGATGTCGAGGACGATCACCTGCGGCCGCTTGAGGGCGATCCGCCGCTCCGCGATGAAGGGATCGGCGGCGAGCGACACGTCGAACTCGCCCGAACGCTCCAGCAGTTCCTTGAGGGTCTGGCGGACCAGCGCCGAGTCGTCGACCACGAGGACGTTGATCATGAGCGGGCCGCCAGGGGTTTGCGATAGATGGCGGGTTTGATCGGGCGCTGCCCCTCGATTACGCCCACCAGGCTCTCCGCGTGGCCGACGAACAGGTGGCCGCCCGGCTTGAGCGACCGCCACATGTGATCGATGACCAGGCGCTTGGTTTCGCGCGTGAAGTAGATGAGAACGTTGCGGCACAGCACGAGGTCGAACTGCCCGGAGGCTACGGTCGGGGTCAGCAGGTTCATGGCCTGGAACTGGACGAGCTGCGCGGCGGACTTCTTCAGCCGCACATGGTCTGTCCCCACGTCCTCGAACTGTCGCGCATACGCCGCGGGGACATCCTTGGCGCGGGCGATCGGGAAAGTGAGGGTGCGCGCGGCGGCGAGCGCGCGCGACGAGAGATCCGTGGCGAGGATGGTGACCCGGTAGCCTTCATGGACGGGGAAGTGTTTGTCCAGAACCGCGGCCAGACTCGCCGGTTCCTCTCCGGTGGAGCAGGCCGCCGACCACACCCTCAAGCTGCGGTCGAGGTGGACGCTCGCATCCTTGCGCAACTCAGGGATGATCGTCTGCTCGAGGTAGTCGAACTGCCAGCCCTCTCGGAACAGGCGGGTTTCGTTGGTGGGAAGGCGATCGACGAGTTCGCCGATCTCCTTCTCCGGGTTGGCGTGGAGGTGGGCCAGGTATTCGCGGTAAGACTTGATCCGCAGTTCGCGGAGGCGGCGTCCCAGCCGGGCCATGACCAGCGCTCCCTTGGCCTCGGTCAAGTGAACGCCGGTCTCCTTCTCCATGAGTTTCCGGATCTGTTCGAATTCGCGCGGCCCCAGTTCCGGCAGCAGGTTTGGATCCGCATGCGCCGGCGAACTCGCGCGTTCCATCGTGTTCCGGCTACCGGCCGTGCGAAGGAACCGCCAAAGGCGAAGCGGGGACTACGCGGGAGTCTCCGCGGCGAGTTCGCGAACCGCTACTTTCGCGGTCGAGGCCAGCGCCCGGTCGATGTCTAGACCGAAGGCCAAGCCCTGCCC
>CAZBTT010000508.1:0-3963 GCA_964494295.1 uncultured Acidobacteriota bacterium | reverse complement strand
CTCCCGGTGCGAACACCAGTGCTCCCGAAACCGGAGTGAAATCATCCGATCCAGCGGTGCCGGGGACGGCCTCGTATCCCACCGTCACGGGGGAATCGTGGGCCGAAGAAAGCGAGATGGTGAACCACATGGGGTAACCCTCGTAGCCTTCAACGGTCCCGTTGCTTACCGAAACTCGTGGCGGGTCGTTGTCGAGGATGGACACGATGGCAAGCGGTCGCGTGACGGACGCGCCGGATGAAACCGAGATCCGCACCGCGAAGGTCTCAACGGGCTCGTCGACAGTGTCCTCGACGGCGGTCAGTGGAAGTAGGCCGCCGGTAGACCCCGCGGGAATCACCACGGTCCCGGTGGCGCTGACATAGTCGGCGGTTCCCGCCGTCCCTGCCTCGGTGCCGTAGGTGACCGTGAGCGGTGAGGTTGCTGGCGAAGTGAGAGTAATGACCGCGCTCGCCGTAGCACCTTCGAAGATCGTCAAGTCGGCGATGGAAACGCCGATGCCGACGAGCAGAGGCGCAGAAAGACCGGTACCGACCGAATCCTTGTCGTCCCGTGCGCTCACCCGGATGCGCCCCTGGCCGGTGGACACGTCTGGAACCAGCCACGAACATGATGTGGTGCTGCCGGGCAGGCCGCTGCATCCGGCCACCGGCGAGAATGTCGATCCGTCCACCGCGAATTCCACATCGAACTCCTCCACGGTTCCGTTGTCGGCGGCCGACCAGCTGACGGTCACGTCGGAGCCCGGCAAAAGCGCAGCGGAGCCCGTTGGACTCGATACCGTGACTACGGGGGCCGGGTCCGGCGTGTGCAGGAGTACAGACAGGCCTCCCATGTGGCCCGCGAGGGCGATGTCGGGTAACTGGTCGCCGTTGAAGTCGCCGACCGCGAGCGCCTGGAAGTTGCTTTGCTGCGTGGGCGCAGGATCGAGCCGCTCCGACTGGAACCCCCCCCCGGGCGACTGCACGTAGACGCCCACTCTGGACCAGGCCAGGTGCACCACGAGAACATCGTCCCGTCCATCCCCCGTCACGTCGGCTGCCGCGGTGGCGGACGGAATATCGTATGACGCAAACGTGGAAGGCGTTCCGCTCTGTGTGGCCCCCGAAAGAAGGGGGTAGAGAGTGAGGTTCGACGTAGGGCGGTTCCCTCCCCAGGCCACGGCCGCGTCCGGAAGGCTGTCGCCCGTGAAATCCCCAAGAGCCAGTCCCAATCCGTTGCCTCCCCAGACCGGGTCGGTGGCGCCGGCCGGCAGGGGGACCATGACCGGGGCGGCAAGGGTGCCGGCGTTCTGGGTAAAGAGCGCGAGCTGCAGACGACTCACCGTGGCCACAACATCGATAAGCCCGTCGCCGTTCATGTCGCGCGCTTTCAAGTCTCGAGAGCCAGCGTATGTTTGGACTTGTGGAGTGCCGAGCGAACCGTCGGCGAGCTGTGGGATCACGCCAAGCTCAGTGGAAGCCGAATACGCGATGTCCGCGCGTCCGTCGCCGGTGAAGTCGGCCACCAGGACGGTTGGAGGGCTGGCCATGACGCGCGTGTCGGCGCTTGATAGAAGGCCTGCCGCGGTCTGGCGATGGATGGTCAGGGCGGGGGGGGGACCCCACTGCTGACAGCCGACCACGACATCGTTTCGCCCGTCGCCTGAAATGTCTCCGATGGCGACGCTCTTGGGCCCCGTGCAGGTCAGGTACCGCACCGGCGCGCCCAGAGAGCCATTGACCTGCTGAGGGTAGACGAGGACCGAGTTGTCGTTCACGGAATTGCCATACGGGAACACGACCATGACAACGTCGTTCCGGCCATCTCCAGTGACGTCTCCGATGGCCACAGCCTCCGCAAAGCCGCCCGTCGGATAGTTGACGTAGGGCTGAAAAAGCCCCGACGGGGTCTGCGCGGTTGCCACGCCGGCCGCGGCCAGAGACACCAACACCGCAACCCTGATTGATCCCATGTCCATGGTGCGGAGTTTACGCCTCGGCGGCAGGATCGCCGACCGACGCGTTCTACAACCTCACGTACTCGTACTCGAACGGCAAACCCTTGATGCCCGTCTTCGGCTTTCCGAGCCAGTTCGCGATCTTGCCG
Source organism: uncultured Acidobacteriota bacterium (assembly GCA_964494295.1). Classification (GTDB taxonomy): domain Bacteria; phylum Acidobacteriota; class Vicinamibacteria; order Fen-336; family JAGNNV01; genus JAGNNV01. The sequence continues at coordinate 1,875 of CAZBTT010000508.1, read as the reverse complement.
GGCTCGGTGACCGGCTGCATCAGGGAGCGGACGTAGTCGCGGTCGGCTTCGCTCGGGATCCACTGGTCCTTGTGTTTGTCGTACTCGCTCTGGGAGAGCAGATGGCCATCCGGTGAGAAGGGCATGTTGGCGTAGAGACCGATGTGACGATGAAAACGCTTCGAAGGCAGCGCGAAGCGGAATGCGATATCCGTTTCGGCGAGACGTTTGTTCCAGCGATCCACGCCGCGTTGGCAGTCGTCCGCGTATTCGTCGCGCAGGACTTCGTTCATCGCGTTGCGGAGGGGCACGTCGTCCTCGACTACCGCGCCATCCTTCATCAATGACATCCGGTACGTGCCGTCGAGCGCCTTGTGGTCTTCGTAGCTCGACTCTTTCGCCCGGCCTTTGAGACCCGCGGCGAAGTAGGACGCGGCGTTACTCGAAACCTCTGAACCGAAAAGATCAAGCGACAGGGTGTACCAGAGGTTCAGGTGCTTCTGGATCATCTCGAGCGGGATACCGCCCTGGGCGCGCGCGTCGCCGTTTGGATCGAGCTTCATGAGTTCGGCGGTGCGGGCCACCACGCGTTCGACGCCGCTCTCGCCCACGAACATGTGATGCGCCTCCTCGGTCAGCATGAAGCGCGTGGTGCGCGAGAGGGGATCGAAACCCGACTCGGCGAGGGCGAGAAGCTGATACTTGCCGTCGCGGTCGGTGAACATCGTGAACATGAAGAAGTCGAGCCAGTTGTCGATGGGCGCGTTGAAGGCGCCCAGGATCCTCGGCTTGTCGGCGTTGCCGCTGCGGCGCTGGAGAAGTTCTTCCGCCTCTTCGCGACCGTCGCGGCCGAAGTAGCTGTGAAGGAGGTAGACCATCGCCCAAAGGTGACGGCCTTCCTCTACGTTCACCTGGAAAAGATTGCGCAGGTCATACAGCGACGGCGCGGTCAGGCCGAGGAGACGCTGCTGCTCGACGCTCGCGGGCTCGGTGTCGCCCTGGGTGACGATGAGGCGGCGGAGCGTGTTGCGGTGCTCGCCGGGGACCACGTCCCAGATCGGTGCGCCGATGTTGTCGCCGAAACCGATGGTGCGGTTCGGCATCGGATCCGCGAGGAAGATGCCCCAGCGGTAGTCGGGCATCTGAACGTAGTCGAAGTTCGCCCAGCCGTCGGCGTCGACGCTGATCGCGGTGCGGAGCCACACGTCTTTCTCCTGAAAGCCCGCGGGCCCCATGTCCTTCCACCACGCGATGTAGTTCGGTTGCCACTCCTCGAGGGCGCGCTGGAGCTTCTTGTCGCTGCCCAGCGAGACGTTGTTCGGGATCTTGGCTTCAAGGTCGATGTTGCTCATAGTGGTTTCTCAGTTTGCCTGGTAGTTGGGAAGGCGGGGTTGCTTCGTCGCGATACCAACGGACCGGCTCCTCGCAATGACGACCGGTCCAACTCGCTTGGTAGTGGCGCTATTTGTTGTCGCGATACGTCAGAGGCGGCTTCTGGCCTTCGGGGACGCGCGAGCGGTATTCGAAGCCCGCCCGCCGCTTCTCGAAATGGTCGCGGGCGGCCTTGACCTGAGCGGGATCGGTGAAGAGATCCATCGCGGTGAGGGCCATGGTCTTTGCGGCCACCATCATTCCCTTGCGGCCGATGGAGGAGCCTGCGCACGCCGCCGACTGCCAGCTGTGTCCGGGTGTGCCGGGCACGAAGGTCGCGGTGGAGAGCTGAGACATCGGAACCTGCCAGCTCACATCGCCCGCGTCGGTGGAACCCGACGATGAGCCCCCACGGCTCGGCTGAAGCTGCGCCTCGCTTCCGAGCGGGAGCGGATCTTCAGTCGCGGCGAAAGACTTCGCGAGCGCTTCCGCGAAAGCCTTCTCCTCGGCGTTGTAAACGACGCC
>CAZBTT010000507.1:0-3969 GCA_964494295.1 uncultured Acidobacteriota bacterium | reverse complement strand
CGACCGCTGCCTGAACGACCTGGTCATGACCACGCTCCACCGCATTCAGGCGAGCCGGGTCCGCACCGTCGAGGATGTCCGAACCGTGGGCGGCCGTCTCGTCTCGTACTCGGACGAGATGGCGGAGAGCGTGCGTGAACTGAAGGCGTTTCTCTTCACGAACATGTATCGCAACTGGCGGGTGATGCGCATGGCCGACAAGGCCGGCCGCATCCTCCGCGACCTCTTCGGTTCTTACATTTCCGAGCCGCTCCAACTCCCGCCGCAATACCAGGCCCGCTTCGACGCCGACGGCGTCCACCGCGTGATCTGCGACTACATCGCGGGCATGACCGACCGCTTCGCGGTCGACGAACACCGCCGTCTTTTCGACCCCCTCGTCCGCGTTTAGACGCTGGTTCGACGCTGGGCACCCAAGCCGCAGACGAAGCGGAGGCTTGCGTAAAACCTGTGCATAACCCTGCGGATTTCGCGCGGATCGGCTGAGGATAGACCGTACGATCGCGAGTGGAAGACCTGTGGACCCGTCGCGGATCTCTTGTGGATGAGCCGCTCCCGCCCGACGCGCCGCGCGGAGACTTCGCGCACAAGCCATCGGCAAAGTCTTTCGCGAACCCAACCTTCGAAAGCTAAGCTAGTAACTTCACTCACAAGACCGGGGCGATTCCAGGAGGACGGCGAAGTTGGCGAAGACGGGAAAGATTGCCCGACCTGCGGGGACGAACACGGGCTCGACCTCGAAAGCCGACCTCTCGGGCCGGGTTGAAGTGTTCTCGCTCTATGAGGTGTTCGAGATGCTTTCGAGCGGCCGGAAGAGCGGCCATCTCAAGCTCACGACACCCTACGCCGAGGGGCGCTGCGTCATCAACCGCGGCGGACTGGTGAGCGCTTCGATACTCCGGCTGAGCGACAGCGAGGCCGTCATCGAGATGTTGTCGACCAAGAACGGCGTTTTCTCGTTCACCGCGGCTCCCCCCACCGACGCGAAAGGCGCGCTCGACCTCACCACCCTCCTCATGGAGACGGTGCGGCTCGAGGATGAGTTCGAGCGCAACGCCTCGTATTTCCCGGACGAAGCGACGCGCCTTGGTCTCAGTTCCCGCGGCATCCGCGTGGTAACCGACGACCTCAATTGCGGCGCTCCCCATGTGCTCGAGGTGATCGCCAACAAGCCGAAGATCACCACGCCCCAGCTCATGGCCGCGATTCCCCTCGCATCGATAAAGATCCGGCTCGCGGTCGCGTGGCTTTCCTCCGCCGGCATCCTCGGCGAGTACAACACCCAGGCCATTGCGCTGCAGGGCATCATGGACTCGTGGCACCAGAAGCTCCTTTTCCTGGGCGGCGGCGGTTCGCGCATCCTGCTCGTCACTCACCCCGAAGACGGGCCGCACGAGATCTTCAAGATGGTTTCCACCGTGGCGGCCGACACCAAAGCCCCCATGCCCGAGCTGACCCTGCCGCACGACGGCCCGGGTGTGGTGCGGCTCCGTCCCCCCACGGGAGGGCTCCTCTCGATCACTATCCTGCCCGTCCACAAGCGGCATCGCGGGACCTTCCAGACCCTCGCCGCCTCGGCTCAACTCGTGGCCATGGGCGGCGTCGCCCGGACCGAGGAGGGGACCGCGTGGCTCGGTCTCATTCCCGAAACCACGGGATTCGTTTCGTGGGAGCAGGAAAGCCCCGACAGTCTCCGCGACGCCCTGCGCGACTACGCCGACTCGAAGATGTAAGAGCGGCCAGGCCTACGCGCAGTTGCGGCTGGTGATCGCGGCGGTGGACGCGAGTTCCTGCAAGAGGAGCAGCGCGGTGGTCCCGGTCATCGAAAACGGGTCGAGCACGGGCTTCTCCGAGAAGCGCAGGATGCTGCCCACGTTGACCCGGCTCATGTTCACGCTGCCCATGCGCCAGCTCGAGAACCGGCGCTCCGTGATCTCGGCGTAGTCGAGCAGCGTTACGTCGCGGTGGCGCGGATCGCGGACGATGTTTCCGTAGAGGGCGTTCACCGCCTCGCGCCCGCCCTCGAGGGCTTGCAGGAAAGTCCCGCTCTGGGCGCAGCTGCACAGGATCCCGGTGATACCGAACTCGGTGTTGAACCGGCCCGAGCGCTCCATGATCGCGCTCAGGAGTGCATCATCGATTTCCGACACGCTCCGGCTCGCGTAAAGAAGTCGTACCAGCATGATTGTCCTTGACCTATGTCTTTCCCTTGGCGAGCAGCGAGAGGAACTCCCGGCGCAGGTCGGGATTCTTGAGGAACGAGCCGCGCATGACGCTGTTCGTCATCTTCGACTCCATGTCCTTGACCCCGCGCCACTGCATGCAATAGTGGTCCGCCTCCATCACGATGGCCAGGCCGTCCGGCTGCATCTTGTCCTGAAGAAGTTCGGCGAGTTGATTGATCGCCTCCTCCTGGATCTGCGGCCGGGTCATCACCCACTCCACGAGCCGGGCGTATTTCGAAAGCCCGATGAGCGCCGAGTGTTCGTTCGGCATCACGCCCACCCAGATCCGGCCGAGGATGGGGCACATGTGATGGGAGCAGGCGCTGCGCACCGTGATCGGGCCCACGATCATCAGCTCGTTCAGATGCGAAACGTTCGGGAATTCGGTCACCGGCGGCTGCGCGTGATAGCGGCCGGCGAACACCTCCATGAGGTACATCTTCGCCACGCGCCGGGCTGTGTCCTGCGTGTTGTGATCGCTCTATGTGTCGATCACGAGGGCGTGAAGGAGGCCCGCGATCTTCTCCGCGACCTCGATCCGCAGGGCTTCGAGTTCGCCTTCCTCGATGAACGCCGCGATGTTGTCGTTCGCGTGGAACCGTTTCCCGGCCGCGAGGAGCCGTTGTCGGATCCGGTCGGCGACCGGCGTCGATCCCGGCTGGGGTGTAGTTTTCTCGGCCATTGCAGTTTCCCCGGGGAGCGTAACACCGGCTCTGCCGCCGCCGTGATTCCCAGACCGCGCTCCGTCTGGGTGTCGAAGGGGCTAGGAGCCTGCGCGGCAGAAGGGCTCCTGTCCACCAGACGGCGCTCCGTTTGGGTGTCGAAGGGGCTAGACCGCGACCTCGATGTTGTGCTCGCCCCCGTCGCTCCGCAGCGGAATGACGAGGGCGAGCGCAGGCGTCGCGCGCGCCTGGTCGCCGGGTTGCCGGGAGACGACGATGTGATGGGTCGTGTCGCGATAGCGGTAGTGAACGGTGAAACCGGTCCAGTCCGAAGGGAGGCAGGGGGTCAGGTGAAGCGCGTCTCCTTCGAGCTTCAGCCCGAGCAGGGATTCCACGATCAGGCGATACATCCAGCCCGCGGACCCCGTGTACCAGGTCCAACCTCCGCGGCCGGTGTGCGGAGCCACGGCATAGACATCCGCGGCGACGACATAGGGCTCGACCTTGTACGACGCGGCCTGTCCGGCCGACCGGGAATGATTCACGGGGTTGATGAGGTTCATCACCTCCCACGCGCGGTCCGCATCGCCGAGCGCGGCGTAGGCCATCGCCGTCCAGATCGCGGCGTGGGTGTACTGGCCGCCGTTTTCCCGCACGCCCGGGACGTAACCGCGGATGTAGCCGGGATTGAGGCTCGAGGTGCTGAACGGAGGATCGAGGAGTTGAACCAGACCCTCCTCGCGGCGCACCAGCTTCTCGCTCACCGCGGCCATGGCCGTGCGCGAGCGCTCGGGATCGCCGGCGCCCGAGAGCACCGACCAGCTCTGGGAGATCGAGTCGATCCGGCACTCCACGTTTTGAGCCGAACCGAGGGGCGTCCCGTCGTCGAAGTAGGCACGCCGGTACCAGCCGCCATCCCACGCGTGCGCTTCGAGGTTTGCGCGCAACCGGACCCGCTCCTCGTCGCAGTGGCGGGCGAAGAGGTCGTCATCATGCACACGCGCCACCGCCGCGAACCGCCGGAGAACCTCATGCAGGAAGAAGCCGAGTGTCCGCCAGTCGCTGCCGATTCCCACCGAGGA
>CAZBTT010000506.1:0-3972 GCA_964494295.1 uncultured Acidobacteriota bacterium | reverse complement strand
TAAGGCATATGTTCCATCACGCCGCGCGCAATGTCGGGCCACCCTTCGACGGTCATGATCTGGAACAGCGTGAACAGCGACCGACCGAGACTGCCGAAGAACTCGGGCGCGATTCCGCCGAAGAGCTTGGTGGCCATGACCGACGAGACATACAGCACAAGCCCCATCAGACCGATGATCGAAGCCATGCCCGGCAGCGCGGTCAGCAGCGCGGTGACCACCCTGCGCATCGACGGCACCATCGAGACCAGCCGCAGCAGGCGGAGTACGCGGAGCGAGCGAATCACGGTGAAGGCCCCGCCGCCCGGCAGCAGGGCGATACCCACGACCAGCAGATCGAATACCCGCCACGGGTCGCCAAAGAAGCCCCGGCGATACGCGGCGAACCGCAGCGCCAACTCGGCCACGAACACCGCGAGAACCGCCTGATCGAATGCCAGCAACCATCCGCCGTAGCGCGACATCGCCCCGGGAGAGGTTTCGAGCCCCAGTCCAATCGCGTTCAAAACGATCAACACAACGATCACGCGATCGAAGAAGCGATGCTCTACCAGCGCCCGCAGGGCGGCCGTTTCGAACCACCGCCCGGTCATGCCGGTGTGGGCGACCCTGAAACTGTTCCACTCACGTCGGCGGCACGCGGCCGAGCCATCGCCTGCGGGGATGAGTGGATAGTCGCCATCGGGCCGGAACGATAAGACAACCAGCTTGGCGAAATGAAACCCGTCGAGGCAGGCGCACGGCAGGTTGTCGCCGGGGTTTCTCAGGCCGGGCCGGAGTCGTCCGCGAGGGCGAGGATGAGGGTCATCCAGATCAGGTCGGCCACGAGGAGGTGAACGATCTGCAGCCAGGTCGGCGCGAGCAGAACGATGTTCACGAGGCCGAGGAACCACTGCGCGACCACGAGGCCGCCGAGCCACTGGCCGCGACGACGTAACGTCGGGCGCGTCGGGTTCTGAACGACCATCCGATACGCGAGGAACAGGATCAGGGCCCCGCCGAGAAGGGCGATGAACGGATGGAGGACACGAAGCCTCACAAAGATGTGGGACTCCGAGGAGAGGTCCTGAGCGATCGCCTCCACGAGGGACGTGGCCTTGAAGAGCGTGTCGCCAAGGGCGGCGATCGCACCGGAGATCCCGGTCGCCAGAAGCGCCATGACCGCGAGAATCGCGGGCCAGCCACGAGCGGTGTGGCCGAAGGTCGCCCCGATGGCGGCGAAAAAACCCGGTGCGGACGCCCATCGTGGCGCGCTCAGGAAACGAGCGGTGAGGACGAGGGCCGCCAGCAATAGGAACGTGTTGATGAGATGACCGGAGATCCAGTACCCGCGCGAGGTCGAGGTGTCGCCCGCGACTCTCTGGAACAGCACGAGGCCGGCTCCGATCGCGGCCTCGCTCAGAATCAGGAGCATGGAGGCGATGGCCCAGAAACGCGCGAGGTGACGTCGATCGAGCTGACGCCAGGCCTCGTAAAGAAGCGCGGCCACGAGGAGAAGGGCGATGCCGCTCGTGGCGCGGTGCGAGAACTCGATTAGCGTGGCCACGGTCGGGGAGGGAGGAATGACCTCGCCGTTGCAGGTGGGCCAGTGGGCGCCGCAGCCGGCGCCCGATCCTGTAGCCCGCACCACCGCTCCCCAAAGGATCACGAGAACGTTCCAGCCGAGGGTGAACCAGGAGAGGCGAATGAGGTAGGGTCGGTGGCTCATGCCAATCGCACACGGAGGGGCCGGATGGGGTCGGATCGTCACGGTTGGTCTTGGTCTGGGGGTGCTGGGGTTCGCGCTCGCCCAGCCCGCGGAACGCCCCAGGCGGGAGATTACCCTGACCGCGCAGAGCGTGCCGCTCTCGGTAACGCAGCCCACGCTCGACCAGGTGGGTGAGTTCAGGTACCTCGGCGGCCTGTGGCTTCAATCCGAAGATGCCGGGTTTGGAGGACTCTCGGGTCTCGCGGTTTCGGAGGCCGCAGGAGGACCACGGATCCTGGCGGTCACGGACCAGGGCGAGAAGTTCACCGCGAGCGCGGTTTTGAAGGATGGCCGCCTCCAAAGGCTCGATTCGGCGATCCTCGAGCCGCTGCTCGGCCCGAAGGGCGCGGCCATCGCGGGCAAGGTACTGGGCGACGCCGAGTCCCTCACGCGCCTGGCGGACGGCCGGATCCTCGTGGGTTTCGAACGCCGTCATCGGATCTGGGCCTACGGCCCGGATCTGACCGGCCCGGCCGTGCCCTTCGCGACGCCTCTGGCTCTCGATCGATCACCCTCGAATGGAGGCCTCGAATCGCTGGTCAGCTGGCCCGATGGACGCATCCTCGCCATCACTGAACGTCTCAAGGGGACTGATGGAACCATGGCCGCCTTTCTCTGGAGCGGCGGCGTCTGGAGCGACCTCGAATGGAAGCCGAGCGAACCGGGCTTCGAAGCCGCCGATGCGACAGTGGCCCCAAACGGAGACCTTCTTGTCCTGGAGCGCTACTTCTCCGCTCTGCCCCCGGTCCGGTTGAGTTCGCGCGTGCTTCGGGTCAAAGCCGAGTCCGTGAAGGCGGGGGCACGGCTCACCGGCGAACGGGTCGCCGAACTCACGGCCCCGTTGATCTCCGAGAACTTCGAGTGCATCGCCGCCCGCTTGAACGCCGAGGGAAGGACCGAGATCGTCCTCGCCTCCGACAACAACTTCAATTCGATTCAGCGCACTCTTCTGCTCTGGTTCGAGCTGAAGACGAACCGCTAACTTCGCGGCGAGATCCGGTCGGCGGCGACGTCGTAGCGGGCCTGGCACGCCGGGCAGGCAAGCGTCTCTCCCGCCTGGCCCCGGCCCAGCTTCTCGCCGCACCGGCACATCCAGGCGGTGCGTCGCGCAGGATTCCCCATGACCAGCGCGTAGGCGGGAACGTCTTTCGTCACCACGGAACCCGCTCCCACAAACGCATACTCGCCGATCGTCGAACCACACACCACCGTCGCGTTCGCGCCGATCGAAGCGCCCTTCTTCACCAGAGTCTTGCGGTATTCGTCCTTGCGGACCACTTCACTCCGAGGATTGAAGACGTTCGTGAACACCATCGATGGGCCGCAGAAGACGCTGTCCTCGAGTTCCACTCCCTCATAGACGCTCACGTTGTTCTGGATCTTGCAGTTGTCGCCCATCTTCACGTTCGGGCCGATCACCACGTTCTGGCCGATGTTGCACTTCTTCCCCACCGTGACGCCCTTCAGGATGTGGGAGAAGTGCCAGATCTTCGTGCCTTCTCCAATCGTGGAGGGCTCGTCGATGTAGCTGGATTCGTGGACGAAGTAGTTCTTTTCTGACACGGTCGGTTCTCCGTCCTCTTAGATCGTCGCCTTGATCGCCACCGGCTTGCCGCCGCCGTCGAGCGAACGTTGTCCGGCATCGAGCACCCGGAGGACATCGAGGCCATTCCGGCCATCGGTGTGCGGCGTCTTCCGTGTGCGCACGCAATCGGCGAAGTGGAGCAGTTCCTCGCGCAGCGGTTCCAGATCCGGGAAGAACAGTGTCGACTCCGAGGTCTGTCGGATCACCGGCTGGCTGTCCACCCAATCCACACCCTTGTCGAAAATCCGCAGCTTGCCTTCCTTGATGACGTCGTCGAACACCGCCATGCGCTTGCTGCCCACGACCACGAGCTTCTGCTCCTTGAAAGGATGCAGCCAGCTCACGAAGATGTGGGCGCGCGCTCCCGCCGTGAACTCGAGCGTCGTCATGGTCACGTCGGCCACGCCCTTGCGCAGCCAGCTCTCCCCCGCCGTGGTGACGCTCTTCGGCAGACGACCGAGCAGAAGCAGGATCACGGAGATGTCGTGGGGTCCGAGGCTCCAGCGGATGTTCTCTTCGTGCCGGAACTTGCCGCGGTTGAGGCAGTGCGCGTAGGCGTAACTGAACTCGCCAAAGTCCCCCGCATCCACCAGCGACCTGCGCTCCCTGCTGGCCCTCGTCCGGCTGGCCCTGGAGGCCG
>CAZBTT010000505.1:0-3974 GCA_964494295.1 uncultured Acidobacteriota bacterium | reverse complement strand
TCGGAGGAACGACCCGACTTCGCCGCGATCCTCCCACCGAGGCCGCCACTTCGGCTCAGGCGGCGGAGGCGGCGGGGGGGCAGCCGGAACGAGCCCCGCACGGTCGCCGCCGAACGTCAGCAGCCGATCGACGGTCCCCTCGGCGTCGAGCCAGCGTTCGCCGTTCCAGGCTTGCGACCAAACGGGGCGGGAGTGGTGCATTCCGGGCATCTTCTACAAGCCCTATCCGGCAAACCACTTCACCCATACCGGCATCGACGCTGCCCTCGCTTTGCGACTCAAGGTGAGGCCGGACGAGGTCGCGGCGGTGACCATCGGCGTCGCTTCGCCGACGGTGCGGACGATCGGGGAGCCGCGGGCGGAGAAGATCAGCCCGCAGTCCGGCTATCACGGGCAGTTCTCGGGTCCCTTCACGTTCGCGGCGGCCTTCCTGGGCGGCGGCGGTCTGGGCGTGTCGCTCGAGGACTTTTCCGACGCCAACGCGCGCGATGAGCGATGCCTCTCGCTCGCGTCCAGAGTCGAGATCGTTGCCGACCCGGAGTGTGATCGGATCTTCCCGAACCAGTTTCCGTCGATCGTACGGCTGACCACCACGAGCGGAGCGGTGCTGGAGGAGAGAGTGATGGCGAACCGGGGTGGCCCCGACCGACCTCTTTCGCGAGAGGAACTGAGGGTCAAGTTCGCCGACAACGCCGGGCGGACCCTTCCCCAATTCGCGGCAAGTGATCTCGGGGACGCGATCCTGGAGATGAGCGGCGGCCGTAAAGGGTCGCAGTGGATGGGGCTCGCTGCGCTGAGCGCCGCCCGCTAAGGAGACGACCATGACCGCCTACCGCGCCCTTGCCCTCCAAACGCGCCTCGATACCATCAACACCCAACCGGACGTCATCAGCGCCAGAGAGTTGATGCACCGCACGCTGGATCGGATCGCGTCGGAGGTCGCGGCCGCGGCGGCCTGGATCGGACGGGACTTGCGTCTGGTGGTGTTGCCCGAGTACTTCATGACCGGGTATGCGATGGGCGATCCCATCGAGCAGTGGACCGAGAAAGCGGCGATAAACACGGATGGACCCGAGTACCAGCGACTGGGTGAGATCGCACAGGCCCACAACCTGTTTCTAGCCGGGAATGCTTTCGAGCGCGACGAGCATTTCTCCGGAATGAACTTCCAGTGTTGTTTCATCGTCGGCCCCGATGGGAAAGTGATCCTCCGATATCGGCGCCTCAACTCGATGTACACGCCTACCCCGCACGATGTCTGGGACCGCTACCTGGAAATCTACGGGTACGAGGGAGTCTTTCCGGTCGCGAAGACGGAGATCGGCGTGCTGGCGCCTATCGCATCAGAGGAGATCCTCTACCCCGAGATCGCCCGAGCCTTCGCGATGCGGGGGGCGGAGGTGTTCTTCCATCCCACGTCCCAGACGAACGAGCATGCGATCGCCGCGAAGGACGTCTGCACCGTGGCCCGCGCCATCGAGAACATGGCCTACGTGGTCTCCGCCAACACCGGCGGGATTCATGGCACCTCCATTCCCTGCGATTCCACCAACGGCGGGTCCAAGATCGTGGATCCCCGAGGTCTGGTGATCTCGAGGTCGGGTTTCGGTGAGACCATGACCTGCTCCGCCGAGATCGACCTCAATGCCCTGAGGCGCTTCCGCACCCGGCCGGCGATGGAGAACCTGCTGGCGCGTCAGCGCTTCGATCTTTTCGCAGAGGGGTACCGAACGAAGATGCACTATCCGCCCAACAGCATGAGTGGCGGCATCCCGGCTCGGTCCCACTTCATCGAAACTCAGCGGAGCGCGATAGCTCGGCTCATCGAGAGCGACGTCCTCCGGGCGGCCGACTAGCCGCGGCGAGGATCGGAGGCAGCTAAGCCGATCTCAGTTCGAACCCGATACCCCCGGGCGCCGTGCCCGTTGCCGCGAGCCCACTGCTGATTCGACAGATCTTCGAGTAGTCCGCCCCGGGCATCGCGGCCATGGCCGCGGAGACGTTCCCCACATCGAAGCCGAAGAGGAATCGCCCGGGCCGGAGGGGTTTCGGGTCGATCATGGGAGCGTTCCGCGCCTCCGAATCCGGAAACTCGATCATCTCGAGGCGAATCGGCAGCTGGCCCGCCTCCGCGAAAAGTGCGAGACGCAGCTTCGTATCGGGGCGGGGGAGGTGCATGAACTCCGCGACCGTCGGTTCGGCAAACGTCGCGTCGAGCAGCACCGCGAGGCCCGCCGACTTCCAGAACGGCGCGGCGGCGTCGATCGACTCAACCACGGAGACCGCTGAATGCACCTCCGAAAAAAGCACCGTGTCGGCGGTGTCCAGCACGCTGGGACGGCGCTTGTTGACTTCGATGAGCACGAGGGCAAGGCCGTCCGGCCCGACACACTTGCACTCCCTGATCTTCATGGGTCCGACGGAATAGGCGGCGACCGGGCCGATCTCCGCGTGGGTGTTCTTCACGACCTCGAGGGCGAGGCCCATATCGCGGACATAGAGGTCCACCGCATGCGGGCCGCGGTCGAAAGGACCGCCATCCCGGGGCTCGAGCGGCGTTTCCACGATGCGGATCGAACCGTGCGGGGCACCCGGCATCACCAGGGTCGCCTCCGCCGTGGCATCGGGCAAGCCGTACAACTCCCGGGCGGCGAAGGCCCCGATCGGGTTTCCGCTCTGGCGGACGAAGCCCAGAGCCTGGAAGAAGCGGGCCGTGCGCTCGATGTTCGACGCGCCGATGGTGACGAAACTCGGACTGTTCAGCATGGTTTCCTTTGCCCGCCTACCTTAGATCCCAAAGGACTCCTCCTTCAAGCTCGCAGGCGCCGCGCCGGCCCGCTCAGGAGACAATCCCGGCCGCGCGGTCTTCCTCGATCCCGAGTGGGACCTTCGGCATCAGCAGAAAAAAGGCGCCGGAAACAAAGATGGGGAGGATCCCGCAAAGGGTGTAGGCCTTGTTCCAATCGCCATCGAAGTAGCTGACCGCGTACGAGAGGGCGAGGGGACCGGTCGCCACCCCGAGGTTCACGGCCAGCGAGCCCGAGAAGGTGACGCCGGTGGCCCGGAGCCGCGCGGGAAAGTTCTCCGCGATGAACGTGAACTTCACCGCCGTCGTTCCATAGAAGAAGATGGTCATCAGGCAGTAGAAGAGGACGGTCGTCCAGTAGTCGCTCGCCCACCAGATCATGACGAAGAACGCGGCCGAACCGAGCCAGGCCCAGACGATGCAGGTGGTGCGCCTCGAGATGAAGAACTCTCCGACGATCGCGGCCAGGATGTAGCCGAGAGCGCCCACCCCGTAGGACCAGCCGACCAGCGACACCGCATCGCGCATGGAGAAGCTGCGGAACTCCTGAAAATACGCGGTGAGCAGGATCGTCGAGCCGTAGGCGAAGACATGAAAGTACTCGCCGAGGAAGAGGACGACGGTTCGGTAGAGCATGCCCGGCGCGAACAGTTCGCCGAACCGCCCGCGGGCCGCGGATGCCTCCCCGCGCTCGGACGCCTCCCTTGCCTTGATGAAGGCTCCCGTCTCTCTCAGATAGCGCTGGATGACGAACATGTACGGGACGGAGAGCAGCGCCACGAAGAAGACGGATCGCCAACCCCACCTATCGCTCATCAGCAGAACGAACTGGGAGGCGAGGAACCAACCGATCGGATAGCCGATCTGCAGGATCCCCGACATGAGGCCGCGGTAGCGGGCCGGGGTTTCCTCCACCACGATGGTGCCCACAACCGGCGACTGGATCCCGCCGGTCGCGAAGCCAAGCGTGCGAAGAGCCACCACCGAGAACGTGGAGCGGGCCCAGTACATGGCGGTGACGAAGAGCGAGCCGACCAGCATCGAGGTGCTGAAGACGGTCTTGCGTCCGATCCTGTCCGTGAGGGAACCCAGGCCCGACATACCCAACCCGGCCAGCCCGAAGGTGAGGCCGGCGTAACGCCCGCGCCCCCGTACCGACCAGACCAGC
>CAZBTT010000504.1:0-3998 GCA_964494295.1 uncultured Acidobacteriota bacterium | reverse complement strand
TCGATTTCTTCGTGGTGGTCGGCTGCGACCCCGCGGTGCAGGTCGCGCGGCTCATGAAGCGGGACGGATCGACCCCGGAGCAGGCCAGGAACCGGATCGACGCGCAGCTCTCTTTCGAGCAGAAGAAGGCCGAGGCCGACTGGGTGATCGACACGAGCGGCGAGAAGGAGCAGACCTTCGCGGAAACGGACCGCCTCGCGGAGGAGATTCTCCGGCGGGCGGGTGAGCGGGTCCCCTAGTCCGGGATCTGAATTCCGAGCGAAGCCAGAGTAGGCACGAGGTCTTCACGGGCGCGCAGGATCGACTCGATGAACTCGCGCAACGCGCCGCGTCCGCCCGGCTGATCCAGGATCATGAACGCCGCTTCCTTCAAGGCCATCGGCGCGTCCTGAGGAACCGCGGAGAGCCCTACCCGCTGCAGAACCGGCAGATCGGGATAGTCGTCGCCGATGTATGCGACTTCATGGGCCTGCAGGGACTTCTCGGCGAGGATCTCATCGAAGGCGCGTGACTTGTCCATCGAGCCCTGCTTGACCACGCTCATGCCCAGACTGCGCGCGCGCTGCGTGACCGTGTTCGAAGCCCGTCCGGTGATGATGCCGGTCTCGAGGCCCGCCGCGTGGGCGAGGACCACGCCGTAACCGTCGCGGACATTGAAGACCCGCGCCTCCTCTCCATCGGGGAGGATGAAGATGGAGCCGTCGGTCATCACACCGTCGACATCGGTGAGGATGAGCTTGAGACGCAGGCATCGCTCCTTGAGCAGAAGGTCTTTCATGGGCCCATCCTAACGGCGGGCCTTGTCAACGGCCGAAGGTTTGAGCAGACTCCGCATGCGTGAGTTCACAACCGGAAGAATCGAGCGAGCCTTCACCTCTGCGGGGGAAACGGCTGCTCGTCGTCTTCGGGAGCTACCGCAGCAAACGCCACATCTACGAACACGCCCGCACCCTCGGCGTGCGACTCACCGTCATCGACGGCCCGGACCACTGGATGAGCGGTTGCGCCGGCCCCTCGGGCCTGATCGAGCGCCACCTCGCGGTGGACCTCTCGCCCTTCGAGACCTTCGCCGAACGCGCGGTTGAGGCGGTGCGCGAGTGCGGCGTCACCTTCGACGGCATAGGGACCATCGACGAATTCGCGGGCGGTTTCGCGGCGCGGATCGCCGCGGACCTGCGGCTGCCTTTCCACTCGATCGAGGCCGCGGACCGGGCGCGCGACAAGCACCGGGCGCGCGAAGCGTGCGCGGGGGCGGGAATCCTCGGGCCACGTTTCGCCCGCATCGAGAGCGCCGCACAGATCGAGCACGCGGTCGCGGCGGTTGGTTTTCCCGCGGTGCTGAAGCCGGTGTCCGGCGTGGGCTCGGTACAGACGTACCGAGTGAACACGATGGAGGACCTGATCCGTCACCACGACACGATCACCGCGCAAGTCCGATCCGCGCGTGCCCGCCCGCATCAGGCGCTTGGGAGCGATCGCGACTGGTTCGATCTGATGTGGAGCGGCCAGCCGCACCTCACGCTCGAGTCCTGGATCGAGGGACGCAAGTTCGACGTCGACCTGCTTCTCGAATCGGGGCGCGTGATCTACGCGCACGCCACCGACGACCTTCAACCCTTCGGGCTTCGCGATGTGCGCCGCCTCGCTCCCTCGGGGCTCGCGACTGATGTCGAAGCGGAACTCATCGACCACGCCGCGGCCTGCGTTCGCGCGATCGGCTTCAGGCGCGGCGCTTTCAACGTCGAGGTGAAGCGCACCGCGCAGGGCCCCCGCATGATCGAAGTGAACGGCCGCATGGGCGGCTATTCGACGACGGATATTCACAGGGAAGTGTGGGGAGTGGATCTCGTCGACGCCTGGCTGCGAATCGGATTGGGTCTGCCCCCCGAAGTTACGGAGAAGCCTCCGCAGATATGGGTCGCCGAGTCGCTGCTGCCCGCGCCGCGGTCGGGAAAAGTGGCCCGCGATGGCTTCCTTGATTCGCTCAAAGCGCAGAGCGGTGTTCTCGCGGCGCGCCAGTGGGTGTTCGCGGGAGACACCGTCGCAGGTGTTGAAACCGGTGCGCCCGATTGGATGGGCGCGGTTCTCACCCGAGCCGCACGACCCGAGCAGGCCCTGGCCGAACTGGATCGCCTCGTCGCCTCGCTCGACCTCGCGGTGATTTCCGGGGGCGATTGGGCTTAAGATGCCCCATCATCTGGTGGCCCCCATCCCCTCGGCCACAATATAAGGAGTTCCGTGAACAACGACTGGAGTTCATACCGGGTTTTCGTCTTCACCCCCTACCGCATGACCGCCGCCGGGCCCGAGAGCGTCACCTACGGCACGCCCGAGTTCAAGACCGAGGTCGCGGGCTGGATGACCTCCCTCGGCGCGCAGCACACCTGGGTTGAAGTCACGCCGGAGACCTCCCATTCGGAGATCGCCCGCGTGGCGGACGAGGCGGCCCGCCGCCCGGTCGTGGTCTTCAATCTCTGCGACGGCATCGAGGTCGACGGATACCCGGGAATCAAGACGGTGCGCGCCCTCGAGGCGAGCGGCGTTCCTTTCAGCGGCGCCGACACCGCCTTCTACGAACTGACGACTCCGAAGACCTTGATGAAACAGCGGCTGCTCAAGCGTTCGGTCTCGACCTCGCCCTTCGTCGAGATCAAGGATCCGCAAAAGGACGGGCCGCGGGCCGGGGCGAAGCTCGGTTACCCGCTCATCATCAAGCCCGACGTTTCGGCCGCGAGTTTCGGCATCTCCATCAAGTCGGTGGTTCACGATGAGGCCGCGTGCGTCGCCCAGGCGGACGTCGCCCTCAAGAGCGAACGCGATAAGGAAAACTATTACGAGGGCGTCTTCGCGGAGCGATTCATCCCCGGTCGCGAGTTCACCGTGTTGTGCGCGTCGGATCCCGCGGCGCGCGATGGCGTCTTTGTCTATCCGCCCGTGGAGCGGGTGTTCCACAAGGCCCTGCCTGCCCACGAGCGCCTGCTCTCGTACGATCGATACTGGGAGAAGTACGAAACCGAAGGCGCTCTGCCGGATCGGGCTCCCATCGCCCACTACGAGAGCGCTCCCTCGGAATGGGCGGACACGTTGTCCGCCCTCGCGCGCGACGCCTATGTCGCTCTCGACGGCGTCGGCTACGGCCGTGTCGACATCCGGCGTGACGAGCGGACCGGCGAGTTCCTGGTTCTCGAGGCCAACTGCAACTGTGGTCTCTCCACCGACGGCGAGACCTCGGTGAGCTGGATCCTGCGCCTTTCGGGCGAGACCATGCCGCGCCTGCTCGACCGGATCTTCACCGACGCGGTCACGCGACGCATGGTGGTCAGCCGAAGACCCGCGCGTCGCAGGGCCGCCCGCGTCGAGGCTGTCGCTAGTTAGCGAAGCAGCTCAGGCTTTCCGCGCGAGCTGGGCTTTGAGCTCCCTGATCTTGTCGCGGAACTTCGCGGCTTCCTCGAAGTCGAGAGCGCGCGCGGCTTCGCGCATGAGGCGATCGAGGTCTTTGATGCCCCGTTCGATCTGCTCGGGCGTGCGGTAGCTCTTCGTGTCGATCTGACCCTTGAGCGCTTCGCGTTCCTCGGCCTTGCGCAGGGCCTCGTCGTTGACGCTCAGCAGCTGGCCCAGAGTCTTGCGCACGGTCTCGGGCGTGATGTTGTGCTCGCGGTTGTGGGCTACCTGGCGCGCGCGCCGCCGATCGGTTTCGCCGAGCGCCGCCCTCATGGAGTCGGTCATCTTGTCGGCATAGAGAATGGCCTTGCCGTCGACGTTGCGCGCTGCCCGGCCGATGGTCTGGATCAACGAGCCGGCGGAGCGCAGGAAGCCCTCCTTGTCGGCGTCGAGAATCGCGACGAGCGAAACCTCGGGGAGGTCGAGGCCCTCGCGCAGGAGGTTGATGCCGACGAGAACATCGAACTCGCCGAGGCGGAGACTGCGCAGGATCTCGACTCTTTCGATCGCGTCGATGTCGGAGTGAAGGTACCGGACCTTCACTCCGAGTTCGGAGT
>CAZBTT010000503.1:0-3999 GCA_964494295.1 uncultured Acidobacteriota bacterium | reverse complement strand
GCGGTCCGGAGGGGGGTGTTGGCGACGGGAAGGTTATGGCTTTCTCGGACGTTTTGTCGGGCTTGAAGCTCGTCATTCCCCTGGCCCTGCGATGAACAGCGCGGTTGCGCCGGACGCCGCCGCGGAGCCGGCGGACGAGAAGCGTCGTTGGCGGGTCATCCTGGCCGCGAGCGTGGGCACGCTCTTCGAGTGGTACGACTTCTATCTCTACGGCTCCCTCGCCATCTTCTTCGGCGATCTCTTCTTCCCGCCGGGCAATGACCGGGCCGCGCTTCTTGCGAGCCTCGCGACGTTCGGTGCGGGCTTCGGCGTGCGACCCCTCGGCGCGATCGTCTTCGGTCGCGTCGGCGATCTCGTCGGCCGCAAGTACACGTTCCTCGTCACCATGGTCACGATGGGCCTTTCCACGGCCCTCATCGGTTTCCTGCCCACTTACGCGAGTGTCGGAATCCTCGCCCCCATTCTGGTCGTGACCCTGCGATTGGCCCAGGGCCTCGCGCTGGGCGGCGAGTACGGCGGTGCCGCGACCTATGTGGCCGAACATGTGCCCGACAACAAGCGCGGCTTCTACACGAGCTTCATCCAGACCACGGCGACACTTGGGTTCTTCCTCTCTCTCGGCGTCATCGGCTGGTGCCGCACGGTTTTCTCGGTGGAGGAGTTCAGGGACTTCGGATGGCGCATTCCCTTCCTCGCCTCGTTCTTCTTGCTCGCGGTATCCCTCTATATCCGCCTCAAGATGAGCGAGTCGCCTCTCTTCGCCCGGCTCAAGAGTGAAGGCCGGGTTTCGAAGAATCCGCTCGTCGAGAGCTTCGTCCACGCGAAGAACCGGCGGCTGGTCATGATCGCGCTCTTCGGCGCCACCGCGGGCCAGGGTGTGGTCTGGTACACGGGTCAGTTCTACGCACTCACCTTCCTCCAGAAGCCTCTGAATCTGCACTGGACGCTCGCCTACACGATCGTGTCCACGGCGCTCGTCCTTGGCACACCCTTCATCCTCTATTTCGGCTGGCTGTCCGACCGGATTGGACGCAAGCGGATCATGCTCGCGGGTTGCGCGCTGGCCGCGTTGACGTACGTTCCCCTCTACGCGGGGATGAAGCGCCTCGCGAACCCCGACCTCGTCGCATCGGTGACGACTCTTCCAAGCGCCGCCATGATCGGCCTCATCCTCATCGTCTTCGTTCAGATGGTCTACGTGGCCATGGTCTACGGCCCGATCGCGGCGTTCCTGGTCGAGTTGTTCCCGACGTCGATCCGGTACACCTCGATGTCGCTGCCGTACCACCTCGGAAACGGGTGGTTCGGAGGCTTCCTTCCGCTCATCGCCACGGCGGCGACCACGTCAGCGTGGTCGGCCGCGGTTTTCGGGGAAGGAGCGATTTACACCGGCCTGATCTATCCGATCCTGGTCTGCGTGCTCACCCTCGTGGTCGGCGGCATCTACATCCACGAGACCAAGGACCACAAGATCGACACGCCCTTTCACTGACGCGCGCTATTTACCTGTGAATGGCGCGGCCATCTTCGCGGCGCCCCACATCATGGCGAACTCGCCGGTGTTGCCCTTGGCGGAGACTTCGATCGTGAACTGCTCGACCGGGGCCTTGAGGGCCGTAGACGTAAGCGGAATCTCAGCCACCTTGGCCTTGGTCTCGGGGTTGCTTGCGATAGCCGTCCAGGAGCCCTTGTCATCCTTCACTGCGGTCAGGATGTAGGAACCTTTGGGGAGAGCGACCGCGCCGAAAGCCAGGTCGGCTTCGGTTTTGAGGGAAGTCGGGGAACCGGCGCCCATCCGCCACGGCGTTCCGACCTTGGCCATGCCGAGCATGTCGCGGCCGGCCAGAACCGGGCGTCCGTATTCCACCGCGATCGCCTTGCCGGCGACCGTTGCCTTGGACTCGCCGCGTTGTTCCTGAGCCACGACGACCGTGGCGGTGACCGCAAGGGCGAGGCCCAGGGTAGACATCAACTTCATTGGTTTTTTCTCCTTTTGAGAATCAAAGTGTGTCTTTTATTGTAGCTATACTGGTCGGAATACCGCGAAGGAGACTTGAGGGCGAGCCTCGTCCCCTTCATTGAACTGAACACGCCGCTTCTGGAGACTTCATGGCAGCCAATATCTTTCAGACCAAATCGCTGGAGCAGCTCGCCGGCGACATAGAAAAGGGAAAAGGGCTCAAGCGAACTCTGACCGCGCTCGACCTGACTCTCCTCGGTATCGGCGCGATCATAGGGACCGGCATCTTCGTCCTGACCGGAACCGCGGCCGCGAACCAGGCGGGCCCCGGGATCACTCTGTCCTATGTCCTCGCCGGCTTGGCCTGCGGTTTCGCCGCCTTGTGCTATGCCGAGTTCGCCTCGATGATTCCTGTTTCCGGCAGCGCCTACACCTACGCTTACGCGACCCTTGGCGAGGTGGTGGCCTGGATGATCGGCTGGGACCTCATCCTTGAATACGCGGTCGGCTCGATGACCGTCGCCATCGGCTGGAGCGGGAACTTCCAGCGCGTGCTTGCGACCATGGGCATTGTCCTGCCCACCTGGATGCAGGCCGGACCGGGAATCCTGCCCGGCGCCGTGGTCAACCTGCCTGCCGTGATCATCGTACTTCTCATGATGGTCCTGTTGGTCGTCGGCGTGCGCGAGAGCGCCCGCTTCAACGCCGTGATGGTCTTCGTAAAGGTGCTGGCTGTTCTCATCTTCCTGGGCGTCGGTTTCTCGCATGTCGAGCCCGCCAACTGGACGCCCTACGCTCCCTACGGCTGGTCAGGCATCATGGGCGCGGCGGCGGTGGTCTTCTTCGCCTATATCGGCTTCGATGCCGTCTCGACCACGGCCGAGGAAGCGAAAAACCCCCAGCGCGATCTTCCCATCGGCATCATCGCCTCACTCGGCATCTGTACCGTCCTCTACATCGCCGTCGCGGCGGTGCTCTCGGGCATCGTGCCGGTCACGCAGTACAGAAGCATCGAATCGAGCCTTCCTGGAGCCTTGATCCAGGCCCCCGAGGCGATCACCCGCTTCCTGAACGCGCCGGTGGGCTTCGTCCTGGGATCGCTCCACATCGGTTGGGCCGACGCCCTGGTCTCCGCGGGTGCGGTAGCCGGCATCACCAGCGTCCTTCTGGTCATGCTCATGAGCCAGCCCCGCATCTTTTTCTCGATGAGCCGAGACCTCCTGCTGCCTCCCGGCATCTCGAAAGTCCACCCGAAGTTCGGCACGCCCTACATCACCACCATCATCACCTGCGTGGTGGTGGCCCTCTTCGCCGGCTTCACCCGCATCGAAGTGGTGGGCGAGATGACGAGCATCGGGACACTGTTCGCCTTCGTCGTGGTTTGCGCCGCGGTCATGGTTCTGAGGGTCAAGCGGCCGGACGTCAAGCGGCCCTTCACCGCGCCCGGCGGACAACTCACTCCGATCCTGGGCGTGATCTCCTGCGCCTACCTGATGTTGTCTCTGGCCACGCTGACCTGGGTGCGCTTCCTCGTGTGGCTCAACATCGGCATGGTGATCTACTGGTTTTACAGCCGCACGCACTCGCCGTTGTTCAACGCTGAACTCGAGGCCAAGAAGTCATCGTCCGAACGAAGCGCCGACTTTCTGACCACCTGGGGCGGCCTGGGTCTCTTTAACGGTTTCTGGATCACGCTCGTCGGGCTCATGACCGTCCTCGGCATCAACGGCGAAGCGACCGCGAAGTGGCATGAGGTTCACGTCACGCCGGAGCAGGCGACGATCGCCGGTGTCGTGGTTCTCGTGGCCTCCGGCGTCATGGTCGCCATGGGCCGCCCGAAGAAAGCGACGGCGTAGCCGGACCGCGTCGCGCCGTCGTTGCGAGGCCCTGATCCGTTACGGCAGGGGGTCGCGGCAACCCCGTCCTACCACTATCAGGGCTTGGTAGTGGCGCGTCGGGGTTGCTTCGTCGGAACCCTCCCGTCGGCCTCCTGCTGAGAAACCCGTTCGAGAACGCCCCATTTCAGCCGGTTTCTGAAG
>CAZBTT010000502.1:0-4011 GCA_964494295.1 uncultured Acidobacteriota bacterium | reverse complement strand
CGCGGACGAGCACTGTGGGTCGGCATCGGGCTGGCGTTTATAGCGGCGGGCTCCCAGCCGGCCCTCGCCGCGACAACCGTCGAGGAGCGCGCCCGCATAGCCGCGCTCGCGAAACTCGGCCTTCGACCTGGCTCCGAAGAGGGCATGAGCCTCATCAGGGCCGCCCTCGCAGATGGAAATCCTTCTCTCCGCCGCAGCGCGGCCGTGGTCGCTCACACGACTGGCGCTAGCGCGGTCATCGCGGATCTCCGAAAGGCTCTGGACACCGAGACCGACCCCGAAACAGCGAGGGACCTCATCTGGGCGCTTTCCGACCTCGACCGTACCTCGGGTTCCGACGGTGTCCTGGTGGCGGCCATCACGGGGCCGCACACTCAAGCCCGTGTTCTCAGGCTGGCCTCCGGCCGCGGAGTTCGACTGACCTCTTTGCTGTCGCCGCTCAAGTCGATCATCGAGGAGCACGCCTGGTCGGTGACGAGAGGGCTGCGCGACGGACTTCACGGCAGCTCCGCGAACCTGATCGCCAGTTACGCCTTACGGGACTCGATGGAGGACCTTTACGACGAACTGCTCTTCACCCCCGGGCTCGTGGTCGAGCGTGGAGGGGTGATCGCGGGCCTGGGCTCGTCATCGGCGGCGATCCGCTCCAGCGCGTACGTGGCGGTAGCGCATCGGAACCTGGCGCTCGACGAGCCGCCCGCGGCGCGGGAGGAAGGGAGCCTGTGCGCCAGGGTGGCGCGCCATCTCTTCGAGGCGGCACGCGGCTTCGCCCGCTCCGAGACCCTTGAGGCGCTTGTTCACGCCTTGGCGGACGACCCGAAGGCAAAGTCCTGCGTCGTCGCCCGCTTCACCGACGCTCCCGATTCTGTCCGTGGCCTTGCCCCCGCCGAGCGACGGAGTCTCCTTCGAGCCGCCGGAACGCGCGAGAGTGACATCGAAGGAGCCGCGAAGAAGACGTACGACTCCACGCCGGCGGTGACGACCATCTCGGCCCCTCCCAAGGGAGATCCCCCCGTCCGCACGCTTTCCGGCCTGTTTCCCGACTTTGTTCACAGCGTCCTCGAAACAACGCGCTGCAAAGGCAGAGAGCGTTCGTTCGACGGAGTCGAAATGCAGTTTCTGCCCGGCGGCCGCCCCTCCGCCGTCCTGCCTCTTCGTTCCCTGGCCTCTGCCGAAGGTTGCGCCGACGCGGCGAATATCCTGGGAGTGAACCAGCGCGCGGCGTACGGGCAGGACCGCGCCACCTTGATCCTCCCGCAGCGGCCCGAGTTTCTCGCCTGCCTCATGGAGCCCGATCCGTCCGCGACATCCACTTTGAAGGAGGCCGACGATTCATGGACGCCCAGGAGGACCAGGCATGTTGCTCCGCGTTTCCCGGTGAACGCCCGCAAGGAATACGCCGAGGGCATGGTGCTGCTCCAGGCCACGGTCCGACCGAGCGGTTGCGTGGGCGAGGTGCGGGTCTTGAGGGGCATCCTGCCCTTCCTCGATCTCGAGGCGATCAACGCCGTCTCGGGCTGGCGCTACGAGCCCCGGATCGTCAACGGTGTGGCCGAGGCGTTTCTGGTTACGGTATCGGTGGATTTCCGGTTGAATCAGTGAAGCCGAACCGGTCGGCGCGTCCCCGCTAGACGCCGGGCAGGCAGAGGCAGGCGGACTTGATCTTCACGTCGGCCTTCGCCCATACCTTTTCGAATTGCTTCTCGATCTGCGCGGCTTCGCCCGCGCGCTTCTGCAGGCGCAGGGCTCGTGCGAGGCCGTAAAGGCTCCAGCCGTTCCCGGGGAGTCGTGTCAGATCCGAGCGGAAGACCGCCTCGGCTTCGCCCAGGCGGCCGGCCTGAAGCAGGGCGGCGCCGAGCGCGTGCCGGGTCGGCTGGATCCAGTCCGGGGGCTCGTCGTAGCGCAGCTTGTCCTCCCGCGCCACCGCTTCGCGCAGCGCGGCGAGGCCTTCATCGACCTTGCCGGAGCGGAACAGGATCTCTCCTTTCATCAGGTTCTCCGCCACGTCGAGGAGGTCTGAGCCCGGGTTGTTGCCGAACGTGGCCTCCTTGGCGACCCGGGTCCTCGCCTCCATGAAGGAGGCCTGCTCCTTGACGGCGCTCTCGAGGTCTTCCTTCGCGACGTACGAGACGCTCCTCGCGTAGTGCTGAATCGATCGTGAGATCGGCGTGAACTCGGGGAAGAGCGGGGTTGCGAGGATTTCGTCCCACCGCCCGAAGCGCATCAACACCTCGAGCGGCGCGGCCATGAGCCCATCGGCCCACGGGTTCTCCTTGTAGAAGTCGAGGGGAATGGCATCGACCATGTCCCGCATGGTCTTGAGGGCGAGGGCGCTCTGCCCGGTCATCATTGCCGCGTAGGCGAGCATGTGGTGGTTGTGCGACATGTACAGGCGGTAAAAGCCCGGTTCCGGCGCCATCGCGGTGTAGCGCCGATCCGCCTCGATGGCCTTCGCGTTCGCGTCGATCGCCTGCTGCCAGCGCCCACGTCGCACATCGATGTGCGAGGGCATGTGGACCATGTGGCCCAGGCCGGGCTGGAGATCGCGAAGGGCGTTGGCCGCGCGGTCCGCCTTCTCGGGATTGCGCGAAGCTTCCACCGCGTGGATCATCAGGTGATTGGCGAAGGGGTGTTTCGGCGCAAGGACGAGCACGGCCTCGATCGCGCGCACCAGTTCCTCCGTTCCCGGCTGTGGCCGTCCGTCGGGGAGCCACAGGTCCCAGGGCCGCAGGTTCGCGAGCGATTCAGCGAAGAGAGCCCCGACGTCCGCGTCCTTCGGGAAGCCGGCCCAGACCGCCCGCATCGCGGTCGCGTAGGCCTGATTGAGAGCCGCGCGATCTTTCGGCTGCGGATCGGCGTAGCGGGCGCTGAGCGCCTCGATCAGCGCCTTCTCCACCGGCGTCGCCCCCGCCATGAGACCGCGCGCCTTCACCAGCGCGTCGAACGCCGCCTTCTCTCGCTCAGGAGGAACCGCCATGTTGTTGATGTGAGGCCCGTTCGCGAGCGCCAGTCCCCACAGCGGCATGGCGCTTGCGGGGTCGAGCTCGCTCGCCCGCTGGAACGATCGGATGGCCTCGTCGTGGTTGAACGCGTAGAGGAATGAAAGCCCCTGGTCGAAATAGGCCTGCGCTTCCGGCGTGGCCGTCACCTTTCGCGAAAAGCCGCCGAGGCCTTCGTACCTGGGAACGCCCGGGGCTGCGGGCGCAACCTGAGCCGCGAAATTCGTGGAGCCTTGCAGGACAAGGGACGCGGCGAAGAGTGCCGCCAGGGATTTGGACTTCATGCCGAGACCTCTCTCGATGGGTTGGACAGTCCGCACGGTGGCAGCGGACGGCCCGGGATTTTACAGAACCCCGCGGATCAGGCGCCTTCGGTGGGCTCGTGGTGGGAGCGAAGGTACGCGATGCCGATGTCGAGCGTCTTCCTCCAGTCCTCCTCGATCTCGGGGGAGAACTCGGGGTCGTGGCTGCGCGCGGCGTCGAGCAGGCAGTGAAGCCACAGGTCGTACAGCCCCGGCCGGATATCGAGGTGATCGCGATCGTGCAGGCGGGCGAGTCGGGACATTTCCGTCCACGCGGGGCTCACTTCCTCGCTGGGTCGGGCCGCCTGCGCGGCCACGGTCAGGATGTAGAGCGAGTCCTCGAGCACCCGCGCCTGCCGGTCGAGATCCGTGTTCTCGAACTTGCGCCGGACCTCTTCGGATGAGCTCAAGAGGCGGTGGTAGAACTGGCGCAGGAAATCGTCGCTCGCAAGGCAGCGTTTGAGACTCGCGCGGAAAACGTCGACGTGGTCTTCCATGGCCGCCTATTCTCGCCCCGAAACGTAGGTGCGCGTCAGGGCCGGGGCGGCGCCGGGGGCTTCACATCCACGGGCGGCGAGAACAGGGTGTCGGCGAGAGCCGGATTCGCTTCCATCGAGTCGAAGCGATACTCGCGGGAGAAGAGAAGTTCGTCGATCTGGACCTTGTAGGGAATGCGGACACCGCCCACCACGCGGTAGTCGTCGTAGTGG
>CAZBTT010000501.1:0-4024 GCA_964494295.1 uncultured Acidobacteriota bacterium | reverse complement strand
AGGCTGCGCAGCACGAACCCTTGAGCACCCGCCCAATCGACTTCCGGAAGGATCATCGCGAACTCATCTCCGCCGTAGCGGGCGACGAGCTCGCCGGGCCTCCGACACGATCCACTGAGCGTCTGAGCCACCGCCTTGAGGCAGGCGTCGCCGCCCGCGTGTCCCTGACGGTCGTTGAACGTCTTGAAGTGGTCGATGTCGGCGAGGGCTACGGTGAGCCTTATCGACGAGCGAGCGAGGCGGCGCCATTCCTCCTTCAACACCTCCTCGAATCTTCGGCGATTGGCGATCCCGGTCACCGTATCCACGGTGGCCTGGCCCTCGAGCAGGTCGCGGGCGGCCTTGAGTTCGAGGTGCGTCTGCACGCGCGCACGGAGCACCGGGATGCTGATCGGTTTGGTGACGTAGTCCACCGCTCCCGCTTCAAACCCCTCGGTCTGGTTCTCGCTCCGATCGAGCGCGCTCACGAAGATGACGGGTATCCGGCGAGTTGCCTCGTCGGTCCGCAGACGTCGGCAGACCTCGAGACCACTCATATCCGGCATGCGGACGTCGAGCAGAATCAGATCCGCGAGGGGAGCGAGCGAAAGAGCTTCGGCGCCCGAACTCGCCGCGAGCACCTCGTGTGTGCTCCGGAGGGCCACCGCCAGCATCTCAACGTTGTCGGTCTCATCGTCCACGACGAGGATTCGCGTTGGTTGCGGGGGCCCGTCCGGTTTCATAGCGCACCTGAAACCATAGAAGAGAGGCCTTGTTCGGGTGTGTGACTCAGGTCCCCAGGTCCGTCTTCCTTGTGTGCGATGCACCACAGAGCGCGACTCGCGCTATGTGGTTACCGGGTAACTCCCGCCGCTACCTCCGCCCCGATGCGGCGACGTAGGTCTTGAGACCCTCCGCCGCTGTGCGGAACATCGAGGAGAACTGAGCGCGCGCGATCGGGCCGGCCAGTCGAACGACGAGGGTGGGTTCCAGGTACACGCCGTAGTGGAACCGAGTGCGGCCGCCGCCGAGATCCTCCAGCCGATAGTCCTCGACGCCCGCGCGGCAAAGCGGCAGTGAAGAGCCCACGAACCGGAAGGCGAAGCGACGACCACGCTCCCACGCCAGAAAGTGCTCGTACACCGTCATCGTGGTCAGCGTGACCGTGCGAGTGGTTCCCACACCCTTCGGCTCGGGGCTGGTCCAGACCACACGCTTGATTCCTTCGAACCAGCGGGGCCAGCTTTCGCCGTCCGCGAAGATGTCGAACACCGCCTCGGGAGCCGCGTCGAGTTCCACCACGTTCTCGAAGCGGTAGGCCGCCCCTTGGATGAAGTCGAGTCCGACCGGCCGGCACTTGAATCTCATCGCCAGAGCGTAACCCAGGCTCCTTAGCGAATTTTCGCGGCCTTCTCGAGCGCCGGGGCCGCTTCCGCCGCTTCCCACTCGGCGCGGCTCGGGACCCGCCCCTGCGTGTGACCGTACTGCGGCGAGTCGATCGTGCGGATGCGGCGGGCATATTCCTCGACGGTGATTTCGTTGTGCCACAGGCCGAGGGCGCGAGCGGCGAGCGTCCCTCCCGCGAAGAGAAGGACGATGAGGGCGGCGAAAGCCGCGGGCCGCACCGCGATTCGCCACGGCGCCGGTGTCTCTACGCGCAAGGCGCGGGGCACCGGGCAGGCGGCCACGCAGGAGAGGCAGCCGAAACATTCGTCCGACCGCACGCGGGCGAGGCGCGCGACGGGAAGTCGCGACGGGCAGGCCTTCGTGCAGAGGTTGCAGTCGATGCAGGAGGCGGCGTCTCGCGTGACCTTGAGCGGCGACAGCAAGGACACGGCTCCGAGCAAAGCGCCGTAGGGGCAGAGGTAGCGACACCAGAAGTACGGGATCACGATCGACAGCCCCACCAGGGCCAGCAGCACCTTGAGCCCGAACGGGCTGATCTGCTCGAAGAAGTAGAGCATCTTCACGTCGGCGACCCGGTTGTAGGGCGAGTCGAGAAAGTCCGCGACCATCGCGGGCCCCATCTGGAAGAAGACGGCCCAGACGAAGAAGAGAAGCAGCAGGTACTTGAGCGAGCGCAGCGGAATGTCGATGAATCGCGGGAGTCCGAGCTTGCGGCGGAAGAGCCGGAGGGAAAACGCTGCCAACGCTTCTGAAATCGTCCCGACCGGGCACACCCACGAACAGAAGGCCCGTTTCGCGAGCAGTCCGAGGGCCACGGCCAGGAGCAGGATCACCAGACCCGCGGGATGAACCATGTGCACCTCGCCCGTCGAGAACAGATGGCGCAGACTGAGCAGGGCAGCGATCGGGAGAAAGGCCTCGACACCCGGCGGCCGTGTGCCCACCACCTGGCCCGCTTCGAGACCATGGACGAATCGCGCGAACTGCCAGCCGATGAGCAGGACGGTCAGCAGGAATCCAGCCTGTACGACGCGTCGAGACCATTCGATGCGCCGTCGGCGCGCGCGCAGCGCCGGGCCCTTGAGGACAGACGTCGAGGAGTGGTCGTCGCGCTGAAGGAAGACGCGTGCCTCTCGGGCCGCGGTCCGGGCGAGCGGTGCGAAGGACGCCGGTTTCATGCACAGAACTGTAGTCAGCCTGCCCGGCTCGGGGTATGACGGGCGTCATGTCCGGCGTCGCCTGTCACCAACGGGCGACGCTTCGCGCGGCCAGACCGTCGTTGCGCGGGGCATGCCTATTGCTAGGATGTGGAATCTTTCGTACCCGGCCGATCGGCCGAACACATTTATCCCATTTCTTAACGGAGTCTTTCATGCAGACGAGACGCGAATTCTGTGGCGGGCTTTGCCTTGCCACGGCGGCAGGCGGAGTTCTTTCGACGGTTCCGGGGTGTGGAGGCGGAGGGGGAGGGACCGGCAGCGGCAGCAGCACGTCGCCCAGCGGAACTTCAGCGCCCTCTCTCGTCCGGCTTACTGGAACGCTGGCGGGAAACCAGGTGAGTGTCGAGATCGCCGCAGGCTCGGCGCTCGCCACAACCGGCGGACAGGCGTTGGTGCAGGCCGGCTCCAACACACTGCTCGTGGCACGGACCGGCGCGTCGACCTTCACCGCACTCACCGCGATCTGCACTCACGAGGCTTGCGTGATCACCAACGGCGAAGGGGGCGCGTTCGTGTGTCCTTGTCATGGGTCCCGTTTCGATGCCAGCGGGCGCGTGCTCGCCGGCCCTGCGGTTACGTCGCTTCGATCCTTCGCGACGGCTTTCTCCGGAAGTTCGTTGACGATCACCCTATGAGACATCTCTTCGCCGTTCTCCTGCTCGCCGTTTCCGGACCCGCTCTTGCTCAGGACCAGTGGCGCATCGTCCAGGGCAGCGTGCGTGTCCTGTGTCCGCTGACCGTGGGCGGGTCGTTCGAAGCCCGGGGTATCGGGCTCAAGGGCTCCTTGTCACTCAAGGCCGGCAAGCCCGCGGCTTTCGAAGGAAAGATCGAAATGCCGCTCGCCGGACTCGATACCGGCATCGGTCTCCGCAACGAACACATGAAGGACAACTACCTCGAGATCGGCAAAGGGCCCGACTTCGCGAGCGCTTTTCTGTCCTCGATCACGCTGCCGGGCGCCGATGCCGCGACGGTCAGCGGAAAGACCGCCTTCACGGGAGACCTTCAGGTTCATGGGGTCACTCGACGTGTCAACGGCACCGCGGAGATCCGCCGTGCCGGGACGTCCATCCATATCAGCGCGCACCTCCCGGTGCGCCTGCCCGAGTTCGCCATTCCCTCGCCGAGGTACTTGGGCGTCGGCGTCCGCGACGAGGGGCAGGTGTCGGTCGTGCTCGAAGCCGCGCCTTTGGCTCAGGAGGTCCGATGAATACGCGACGGCTGCTGTTGGCCCTCTTTCTCGCCGCCACGCTTGGCCCGTTCGTCCCGCTCGCCGAAGCGGAGCCGATGTTCCTGAGCAAGCAGTACACACGCTGCGCCACCTGTCACTTCTCCCCGACCGGCGGCGGCCTTCTCACTGCCTATGGCCGCCCGCCCTCGAACGTTACCGGGTCGGCAAGGTCGTGGGGCCGGGCATG
>CAZBTT010000500.1:0-4027 GCA_964494295.1 uncultured Acidobacteriota bacterium | reverse complement strand
TGATGATCTGCGGGTTCTTGATAGGCGGGTTGGCCTGGCTGTATCGCGCCGCAGCGGCAGAGCGTGCGCAAATGGACATGGTCGTCTCCGCAGAACCGCTCGTGGCCCTGCTGTCATCGCAAACCGACATGGCTGTCTCCCCAGAGCCCCTCGTAGCCCCGCCCTCGAAGCGGTCCAGGTTGGAGATGCTTGTGCTCAAGCACGATCCCGGCTTTTCGCTGGTGCTCTTTGAAGACTTCGCATGCGCCCTCTACGCGGAGAGTCAGCGGGCGCGCCATGATCCAAGGGCGCTCTCCGGGCTCGCGCCCTATTGGACGAAAACGCAAATGGAGTCGCTGGCCACACGGGCGCCCGTGGGTCGCCCCGTTCAAGCCGTCGTCGTGGGCGCGCTCACCCCGGAAGCGGCCTTCGAGGAGGGCGGCCGGATCTGCATCAAATACTCCTTCGAGTCGAACCTGCATATCCAGCTCGACTCGACGGAATCGATGACCCAGTATGTCAACGAAGCCTGGACCTTCAGCCGCGACATGAAGGTCCAGACCCGCCCGTGGACCGGCGTGCGGAAGCTCGGTTGTCCCAACTGCGGCGCGCCCCTGAGCCCGGGGGGCGATGCGCGCTGTGGAGCGTGCGGGCAGGTCGGCGATGGAGGCCGCTTCGATTGGCAGGTCTCGGTCGTGCTCGTGAAAGCCATCGAAGAGAAGGCCTACTCTTTCACCGGCACGTCGGAGGAGGTGGGCACCAGCTGGCCCACGAACTTCTCCAATTCCGTGCGCCATGATCTCGACAGCCTCTTGAGCGAAGACCCCGGCCTCAACGAGGCATCGATCGAAGCCCGGTTGAGACTGATCTTCAGCACGATGCAATCGGCGTGGGCCGCCCAGGATCTGCGGCCGTTGCGGCCCTTCGTCTCGGACCGACAGTACGACTCTTTGCAGTACTGGCTCGATGCCTACAAGGAACAGGGATTGCGCAACCTGATGGCCCGGCCCCGGCTGGACAGGTTCGTCTTCGTGCGGGTCGGGCGCGATGCCCACTATGACGCTCTGACCCTCCGGGTCTGGGCCTCCGGCTGTGACTACACGGTCGAGGCGAAGAGCGGGCGCGTGGTGGGCGGCTCACGCACCACGCCGCGCCCCTACTCCGAATACTGGACGCTGATCCGCAGCGCCAGGGCGCGCGGAACACCGCGACTCGATCACAACTGCCCCGGCTGCGGCGTACCGCTCGCTCTCAACATGGCGGGAGGATGCGAGCACTGCGGCGCCCACGTCACCTCGGGCGAATTCGACTGGGTGCTCAGCAAGATCGAGCAGGACGACGCTTACTACGGATAGCGGCGGTCCTAGATCCGCACCAGCTTCCCGCGGCGCTTCACGATGTTCTTGTAGTCCCACTGGATCTTCCGGGCCTTCGTGAGCCACCGCTTCAGCACCGTCGGCTTGATCTCCCCGGCATCCGTGTAGAACCGCGATGCGTCCTTGAACTTGGCGCCGACGATGTCAAGCCCCGGTTCGTCGAAGTCAGCGCCGCTCCAGAACATCAGGCGGATGCCCGCCTTCTGTCGGCTGTAGCCCACGATGGGGTTGCCATCGAGGAACCAGACGGGGTGACCGTGCCACACTTTCGCCTCGGCGCCGCGAAGGCCTCGCGTGATCTCGCCGGCGAGCCGCTCGCAGATCGCGCGGTCGGCGGTAGACAGTCTGGCGTGGTAGTGCTGGATGTCGGGCATCATGAGATCTCCTCCGGCGAATCGCGAGACTTTAACTCTCGCGTCATTTCGACCATGGTCCGCCGAAACGAAGCTCGCTCGAAGAAGCGCTGCGCGGCAAGGTTGCCCTCTGCGGTCACCAGGACCACGCGCGGCGCGTCACGAGCGGCAAACGCGTCCATCATCGCGTCCAGCAACGCCTGCCCCACCGCCCGGTTTCGCTCGGCCGGATCCACCAGCAGGTCGTGCAATACCGCGGCCGGCCCGCGAAGGGATGGCCAGTCGTGCCCTTCGATCGTCCCGTACGCGTAGCCGACAACGCGGCCTTCGACCTCGGCGACGATGACCACCGCGTCCCTAGCGTTCACCTGCGATGCCAGAAATGATCCGTAGCCCTCCGCGGTCCCCGGAGTCGGCGCCAGGAAGCGCCGCTGGTCGAAGGAGTAATGCTGCTCGACGAGAAGGGTTCCGAGTCGGCCAAGAGCTTCAGCATCGTTCGCGCTCGCGGCGCGGATCAGCGGTTCGTTGGATGGCATGCCGGGGCCCTGTCAGTGTGTCAGTCCGTAGATGATGTAGTTGATCCCGAACTTGTAGGCTTCGTTCGTCGATGCCCTCGCGTAAATGTCTTCCCCGGACCACTCGATGTAGTCGCCGATGTCCATGTTGTAGTTGATGACCACCATCAGCCGTCTCGTGGGGTCGTTGTCCTCGTGGATGCCGTAAAACTCGCCCATCACCCCCTGTTCGCCGAGTCGACCGGGGTACGGCACCGCGAGCGTCTTGATGTGGAAGAAGCTGTCGAAGATCGGGTGCGAAACATCGAGCCGATCGATCCGCGCGTCGGGCAACACACGCCGCATGGCCGTTTCGAACACCGCCCACTCTCTGGCGAAGTGGAAGTCGTCGACGATCAGGAAGGCGCCGCGGGCAAGGTACTGGCGGAGCCCGAGCACTTCCGACTCCGTGGGAAACCAGTAGCCCGGCTCCGAGAGGTAGGCGATCGGAAACAGGTTCAGCTCGGGATCGTCGAACGCATGAACGTTGGTGCGGCTCGAGTCCGTCTGGACCGTCGTCATCTCGCGGAGCATCGTCGCGAGGTTCTGCTCCATCGCGGGGTAATCGGCCCGCCAGCCGCGATACTCCGGGTAGCGGACGCGCGCGAACGTGAACCCTCCGTCGACCTTGACGTTGGGGATCTGATCCGGGCCGCGGAACTGAGGGGACCCGCCGCGCTGCGCCGCCGCGACGGCCGCGAGCATCGCGACCAGCGACGCGACGGCGATCACGCGGATCGACTTCACGCGCGCCGCACTCCCGACCGCTGTCTCGCCCCCAGCGATGTGCTCATGGCCGGAATCTAGCACCCCCCACTTCCGATCATCGGGGTCCATTCAACGCCTCCAGGAATCGCCCTCCGGTGTGCGCCTGGAACCCGAATCCGTCCCCGATCCCCCGCCGTCATTGCGACGAGGCCATCGAGAAGCAGCCGAGGAAGCAATCTCGCGGCCCCAGGGTCCCGCAACGACCCGTCGCTTTCTCACGTTGCCGTCGTACGAAACCCAATCTGCTTCCGAGGAAGTCGCGCGGGCTGAAGAAGTCCCCGAATCGCAGAGAAGACCTCCTTCAACGCGCCATCGTGTGCGGTCACACGGCGCTCCAGAAGCGCCAGATGTTGCCGATCTCGGCATTTGTACGCGCGACATCGCGCAGCCGCACAAACGCCCGCACGACGAAGACACTCATCTCGATCGCCCGTGGACTATTCAGGACCGACGCTGCCATGATCGCCCCGTGTTCGGTGAAGGCCCAGGGCAAAACCCGCGAGAACTTCAGCCGGCTGAGGTGATCACAATTTGTGATCACCTCCCTCACCTCCGCCGGGGTCAACTGGAAAGTCGTCCGGAAAGCGTTCCGCGTTGCGCTTGACGGCCTGATCGAGCGCACCAGTCGTGACACCATATGTCGCCGCAAGGGCCGTGTCCAGAATGACTTGTCGGCCTCGCAGCAAGAGGATCCCGGCATCGACGTCGGGCGACGGCAAGGGGTTGATGCGTCGGTCTCTCATCGAGTTCGGACCCGTCGGAGTTCTTTGAGATCACAATTTGTGATCTCAAACGCGTTTGCTCTTGGGCGACACGTGCATCCGCGTCGCCAGTTGTGGTTGGCCATCGAATCGCTCTCCTTCGCTGAGATGGGAGAGGGACGCGATCCGCACGATTCCCATCGTGCAGGCCCGTACCTAACCTCTCGCTTTCCAATCCAAAAGCGCCTTCGCTTCGATTTCAGGTGTGATGATGAAGCGGGGCTTGGCGCGACGTT
>CAZBTT010000499.1:0-4030 GCA_964494295.1 uncultured Acidobacteriota bacterium | reverse complement strand
GTTCTGGCGATCGTCGGATTTTTCGCTTCCTGACTGCCGGCGCGACGGGCCACCGGTGTTTCACCGGCGAGCCTCCTTCGCTGGAGTGACCACGCCGACAGGCGTCGATCGACCCATGACACAGCCATTCATTTTCCTGCCGGCCATTCAGCGCGTACATTCCGAGGACGCGGCGGCGATCCATGCCGTGATGGCGCGGTACTACCAGGGCGTCGAGGAGGCCAGGGTCGATCTGCTCGAGGAGGTCTTTCACCCCGCCTGGCTGATGAAGGACACCGACACGCCGGGAGCGGCGACGCTCAATGTCGAGAACAAGGCCGCCTTCATCGAGAGGGTTCGCGGGCACGGTCCTTATCCCGGGTATGCGGCGGGACGGAGAGTGGTCACGGTCTCGGCAGCCCACGACCGACTTGCCACCGTTCGGGTAGACAAGAACGAGAGCTGTTCGTCGACCGTATTCATGCTCTGCAAGGTGGGCGGCACCTGGTCGATCATGGACAAGAGTTGGGTCCCTCCCGGGTCCGTGGCCGAGGTGTCGCGGCCGATCGGGCCGGGGCTGGTGGCTGTTCCCTCACGGGTTGATGACTACTTTCGCGCGACCGGGGGCGCCGACCGACCCTCTCTCGAGACTCTTCTTCACGAGCGGTGGGAAATGAAGAGCATCGGAGGCGACGGGATACTCGTTCACAACCTTGAACAAGTCCTCGATGGGCGCATCGAGCCCTCGGACTCAGCCGACCCTTCACAGCTCGTCTCCATCGAGATCTTCCAGGAAAAGATGGCCGTGATCCGCGTGGATCTGCCGGCGCGCGAGGAAACACGATTCATGGTCATGCTTCGCGTGGGCGATCCCTGGCAATTCGTACTCGAGCGGAGGAGTCGAAAGGACCTCTGACGTTTTCGGAGGCGTCGGGTGTTTGGGTCTGACAAGCAGATCCAAAACATCAGGAGCCCCCGAATGAAGATCCTCCGTACTCTTGTCATGAGTCTCGCCGCCATCGCCTCGCCCCTGGCCGCTCTGGCCGCGGACACAGTCCGCGGACGTGTATTCGACATGCGCACGGGTCAGCCGATTCAGAAGGCGCGGGTGACGGCTGGAGATGCCTCCACGATCACCGATGGCCTCGGCCGATTCGAACTACCAGGGGCCGCGCGGCCGCCGGTCGAACTCACGGTGACCGCGGTGGGCTACGGCGTGATCAGGAGGACCATCGACGACTCGACGAAGGACCTCGAGATCCGCCTGGGTCAGGACGCGGTCAAACACGCGGAGGTGGTCGACGTGTCGGTCTCGGTCTTCGAAACCAATCGTGACGAGCCCCTCGCCCAGTCGCTTCAGAGCGTCGAACTTCGGAACCTCTCGAGCGTCGTGGCCGATGACGCCCTCCGGTCGGTGCAGGCCCTTCCGGGGGTCGCGGCGAGCGACGACTTCTACGCGAGCTTTTCGCTGCGCGGCTGGGGTTTCGAGAAGACCGGCCTGTATATCGACGGCGTCTTGATCTCGTCGCCCTTCCACACCATCCGGGGCATCAACGACGCCTATTCGCTCACCATCCTCAACAACGACGTGATCGATGGCGTCACGCTGCTGAACGGTGGAGCGCCTGCGGCCTACGGAGATCGCGTCGGAGGCACGCTTCGGATCGAAACGCGGGACGGCAGCCGTGACAAGACCGCGGTGCGAGCGAGTCTCGGCGCTGCGGGGGCGTCGTTCGTGGCCGAGGGACCGATCGGGGGACCCAATACCTCGTGGCTTCTGGGGGCGCGGAAGAGCTTCCTGGACTATGTCGTTCAAGCCCTCGATGACCAACCCTCGTTCGTGGTCGGGTATCACGATGTCCAGGCGAAGTTCACTCACCGATCCGGCGGGCCTTCGTTGAGCCTGTTCCTCCTGGCCGGCGACTCGACCTATAAAGACGAGGAACCGGGCCAGCAGAGGAACGATGTCGCGCGCGCCTCGGCGGACACCCGCCTCGCGAACCTGCGATGGCGATATGCGCCGTCGCCACGGACGTCCGTATCCGTCTCCGCCTTCTTCACGCGCGAGACCGGCGTGAATCGGAATCTGCAGAGCGAGGGACTGCTGGACTCCGAATCGAATCAGGCCGGGGGGCGTCTCGATCTCATCCGCGGAGTCGGCGATGCCCATACGCTGCAGGCGGGACTGCTCGCCCGTCGCCTTGACGGCAGAGTCGCCGACACCACATACCCGCGATCGGGACCGGCACTGAACCGCGACGTCTTCGACAGGTCCCAGTGGCAGAGCGGAACGTATCTGCAGGACACCTGGCGGAGTCCGTCGGGAAGACTCACGCTCACCGCCGGCATGCGGAGCGATCAGTCAACGGCCCTGGATCGCACTGTAGTCCTGCCCCGCCTGAGCGGCGCCCTGCGGTTGGGCAAGGACACAAGCCTCTCCTTCGCGGGCGGCGGCTACGCCCAGTTCCCGACCCTCGATCAGCTTTACGGGGGCGGCGGAAGTACCGCCCTGCTCACCGAAAGGAGCGACCACTACCAGGTATCGCTCGAACACGCGTTCTCTTCGACCACACGTTTGCGGATCGATCTTTATGACCAGGAGGAGCGGGATCGGCTCGCACCCACCCGGGAAGTCCGGCGCCTGAACGGCCAACTCGTCCTGCCGGCAGAGAGCGCCTTGACGAACTCGTGGTCGGGGCGTTCCGAGGGAGTGGAGGTGACGCTTCAGCGTCGCAGCCCGAACGGCCTCACCGGCTGGCTTTCATACGGACTTGGCCGGACGCAGATCACGGACGAACGCACAAACGAGACGTTCCACAGCGATCACGACCAGCGGCACACGTTGAACGCCTATCTGAGTTACCGGCTCTCTCACCGGACAAACCTCTCAGCGAAGTACCGGTTCGGCAGCAACACGCCGGTGGCCGGCTACTTCGAGGAAGCGGCGACCGGCCATCGTGTGAGCGAGCACAGGAACCTGGTGCGCGTGCCCGCCTACAGTCGCCTCGACGTGCGCGCCAACCGGACCTTCAACATCCGGAAGGCCCGGCTGACTCTGTACGCCGAGATCATGAACGTCCTCAATCACTCAAACTACCGCTACACCGGAACCAGCATCCTCATCCCTTCGGGTCAGGTTTTCTTCGATCGGGAGACGACGTTCCCCTTCCTGCCCGCGGCCGGCATCACGGTCGAGTGGTGACCGCAGCGAGGCCGACAGCGGCTCCCCACCTGGTTGCACCGGGAGAGAGAACCGCCCGGTGAGAGAATCCGTTTCATGCTCGAGACTGCTCTTGCCGCCGCTGGGCTCGCCGGTTCGACGGTAGGAGCAGCACTCGCCGTCCCGCTCCTCGGGCCATTCGAAGCACGCGCCGGACGTGTCCGTGTCCTCGGCGGCATGCTGCTCGGTCTCACCCTCTTCGCGGGCCTCATCAGCGCCCGGGTCCTTGGCCTCGTGTCGGACCTGCCGGTCATCGATCACCTGATCAACGTCGTCGGGCTGGTGACGGCGCCTCTTGCCGTGGTCTATGTGGCCGAAGAAACGGACGTGAGGCGCCGAGCGTGGCTCTGGGTCCCGGCACTTGCCTACCTTCTTCTGACAATCGCGCGCATAGCAGTCGCAGCTGACACCGGTGTTCCTTTCATCGCGATTCTGCCCGTGGTCCTGACCTTCACCGCCCTCGCCATCGTCTTTCGCCGATCCTGCCCTCGAGATGCGTCGGACGCTGCGGGCCTGGTCTCGCGAAACGCGGTCATCGGTTGCCTCATCGTCATGAACCTCGCGCAGATCGCGAGATGGCTGTTCCGCGAGAGCCCGGGTACCCGCGCCCTTCTGCCCCTCGTGGTGACGGCGCTCGTGATCGCGGTTTCGTGGAGGCTCGCCCAAAGACTCCCCGGCCTCACCCCGCTTGCCGCGGGTCCGCCGATACCAAAGTACGAGCGGTCGGGTCTCGACGCTGCCCAGGCCCATCAGATCCTCGACGCCGCACTCGCGGCACTCGCCCGGAACCGCCGATTCGCCGATCCCGCCCTCAGCCTCCGGGGCCTAGCG
>CAZBTT010000498.1:0-4043 GCA_964494295.1 uncultured Acidobacteriota bacterium | reverse complement strand
GAAACTCGAGCGGGCTTTGGACATGGTCGAGGGGGACCAGCTCGCAGACCGGTTCGTTGGGCAGTTCGGACGCGTGGCGGGCCTCGCCTGGAAGGCGAAGAGCGACCGCATCGGCTTCATGATGCAGTACGCGAAGGCGGCGTTCTCCGCGGGTGTCACCTACGAGTCGGGATCTGGCGACTACGCCGAGTGGCTGGAACGTCTCGATGCGGAGGAGAAGGTCGCCGTCACGGACGTAGTGGGCGTGTTCGCGGGCAAGATCACCAGGAAGACCGAAGGGGCGAGTCAGGTCATGGTGGTCTCCTTCAAGCCGGTCGTCCTCGGCAACATGCCGCCGGAAGGGCAAAAGCACCTGTACGAAAAGGTGGCCTTCCTCGGCCAGACTCTGGTCAAGATCCGCGGCCCCTTCGCGAAGGGGGATCTGATCCTCCCGAGCGGTCTCAATGACGGGACCGCGATCGCGGTCGCTCCGGAGAACATGTCCCCCGGCCAGTGGGCGCAGGTGCTGGGTGTTTCCTGGGACCAGGGAGGCCCCCTTGTTGGCGGCGGCATCAGTCTGGGGAACGTCGCGGTGGGAATGAGCGCCGGGCCGATGGCCGGCGTGGTGCAGGCCGAACTCCAGCGATCCAACACGCGGATGGCGGAACTGCGGGCCAGCAACGAGGCCCTCTCCACCGAGCTGGACTCGGTGCGCGCGCGCCTTGCCGGAGTAGAGGCGTTAAACACCCGCTTGCTGACTCTCGCTGCGGCCGTCGAGGAACTGAAAGCCGAGATGAGTCAGTCCGTGTCCTCGCGGGTCGCGCGGGTGAAGCAGTCGCCTACAAACGGCGCCGTGTCTTCTCGATGAGGCGCAGAGCCCTTCGGGGCAACGCGGGGGTGCGGGTGGGCCGCGGCAAGGAGGCCCGCCCGTAGCCGCGGTCTGACCAGCGCCCGTAAACTCGGTGGGCTTGAAGGCAATAGCCATCGCCCTGGCGCTTCTGGACTTTGCGCCGGTCTTCTTTCTGTCGCTCGGGCTCTTTTTTCTAGCCCAGCTCGTCGACCGTCTGGAGCCTCGATGTCGCGTGATGGCGCTTTCGGGTTTCGGACTGGTGATGCTCGGCGGACTGGCCCGAGCGTTTTCCAACCTCACCCTCGCCTTCACGGGCCAGGAGATCCCGCTGCTCGCCACATCGCTTTACGTGTTCGCGGGACCCGGCTTCCTTCTGATGGCCGCGTCGATGATGCGCGCACGCGCGGCGCTCGCGAAGCGAACGATCGCGCGCGATCCCTGGATCCTTCCCTCCGTGGTTTCGTGGCTCTTTCTCGGCGCGGCGTATTACCTCAACACTTCTGGCGAGCCCGGGGGGGATGGGAATCGGATCCTGATCGCCCTCGCCCTGTTCGGAAGCGCCGTGACCTGCCTCGTCGGCGCGGCGCTGGGCTGGGCCAGGCAATTGCACATGGCCGCATTTCTCTTCGCCATGCATCTCGGGGGCACCGGGATCTTCGTCGCGCTTCGCTACTTCAGGCCACAACACCTTCTGCTTCAGCTCTTTGGTGAGCTGGTGAGCCTCGCCGCTCAGGCTGCTTTCGCCTTTGCGGCGTGGCGGGTGGCGGCCGAGTATCAGGCCAGAGTCGGGCCCACCGCGCCTAGATAGCAAGGAAAATCTTGCGCTACTGACCGCTTGGTCAGTAGAATGACCGCCGGTAAGTCAAGTGACCCCCACGTCAGATACCCGAGAAGCCGTCCTTGAACGTTTCCGCGTCGAGTCCATCACCGATGGCGCCCTGCGTGCGATCGCTCGAAAAGGTGCTTCGGCGACCATGCAGGACATCGCCGACGAATCCGGAATATCCAAGGGGACGCTTTACCTCTACTTCAAGGACCGCGACGAGCTGCTTCATCATGTGAGTGAGAAGGGTCTCGCCCAGCTCCTCGCGAAGGTCGATGACGTTTTTGCCCGCGGCCTCCCGTTTGAGCCCACCATCCGCGAACTGGTCCTCGCCATGCTTCGCTTCTTCGATGAGCGCCGGGATCTCTACCGCGTTCACTTCGAACTGAAGTTCCCCGGTGGCCGTCACCCGGTGTGCGACGTCAAGGCCGCGGCTCCTCCCCCCGAGAAGCAGATCTATCTCGAGCGGCTGACCCGGTACTTCGAAGGGCACATCGCGAACAAGGCGGACGCGCCCCTGCTGGCGGTGTTCTTCTCGGAGACGGTGGCGGCCATCCTCTTCCGCCGGATTCCCGAGACCACCGGCCCCAGGCTCGAGGACGACGCGGAGTTTCTCTCCGACCTGCTTTTGCACGGACTCTCCGGAAGAAAGAAGTCATGATCCACCTGATTCTGGCGGCGGCCCTCGCCGCACCGGCCCCGACTGCCGAAGCTCAAACCGCGCCGACGCTGACCCTCAAGGCCGCCATCGAACGCGCCTTCGCCCTTTCCCCCGCGGCTCTGCGCGCCGAGGACGAGATCGAAGCCGCGGAAGCGCAACGGGTCGCCACGAAGTCCCTGGTCCTGCCGCGCATCAACATCGCGGGCAGCCTGATCCGCAACTCCGAGGAAGTCACCTTCGGTTCCGTGGATGACTCGCGCACGATCCTCCCCGGGACCGACTGGAACGCGCGGGTGACGCTTCAGCAGCCGGTCTACGCGGGGCGACGGGAGTTCCGCCTCTACTACCAGTCGAAAGAAGGCATCACGCTCGCGCGGGACGCGAAGCGCGCGACCCGCGACCGGATCGCGCTACGGGTGATCGCCGACTACGCGGCCGCCGTGCAGGCGCAGGCCCTGATCGAGGTGGAGCGCCAGGCCGCGACGCTCGCCCAGAAACGCATCGCTCAGGCACAGTCCCTTTTCGACGCCGGGGAAGTCACCCGCGTGGATGTGCTGCGCGCCGAGACCGCCCACAAGGCGGCGCTGCGCCGGGTCGCGAGCGCCGAATCCGAAGCGATTCAAGCGCGCTCGCGTCTTCGCATGGCCCTGGCCATTGACGGGGGCGACGAAGCCCTGGGCGCTCTGGACGAGACGACCGAGATCGGCTTGCCGGTGATCGGAGCGGAGAGCCTTGAAGCCCGCGCGCTCACCCGGGCCGAGGTGAAGCAGGCCGAGACGAATGTGAGGATCGCCGAGCTCGAGTACCTTAAACAGAAGGGCGCGTACCTTCCCGTGGTCACCGCCGACATGGGTTACATCCGACAGAAATCCTCGTTCCCCTCGGACAGCTACGGCTACGCGGCCCTGCGTTTCACGGTGCCGCTCTTCCAGGGCGGAGAAGTGGGGGCCCGCATGCGCATCGCCGCCGCGCGCCAGCATCAGGCCGAGGTCACCCTCGCGGAGACGCGCCGTCAGGCGACCGAAGATGTGCGCCAGGCCCTGTCGCTCCTCGAGGTCTCGCGCCGAACCAAGGGTCTTGCCGACGACCAGGTGAAGGCAGCCGAGGCCGAGTACGCGCAGGCTCGCGATCTCTACGAACAGCGCGAAGCCACTGCCCTCGATCTCGAAGCCGCCGAGTCGGCTCTCGCCGAGGCCCGCCGCGCCTTGATCCAGGCGCGATTCGCCGTGCTTCAAGCCGAGTCCTCGGCCTGGCTCGCCGCCGGATCGCTCGCCGACGCCGCTTTGGAGAACTTCAAATGAAATCCGCGATGAACCTCAAGAACTTCGGCCGGGTCGCTCTCGGCCTGATCACGCTCGGGGGCGGCTTGTGGTGGTCGGTCGCCCACGCCCAGACCCCCGCGCCCACCAAGGCTCCCATCAAGGCCATGCCCAGCGATGTCCGCGAACTCGCGGCGGCGGTTACGAAGGCCGGCCAGGACTCCGCGGCGCTGTCCGCGCGCTATTCCGGCGAGTTCGTATCGTCGCAGCGGTCCGAAGTGACGGCGCGCATCGGCGGACGGGTCAAGAGCGTGCGGGTGGACGAGGGGGCGGTCGTGAGTCGCGGCTCAGCGCTCCTGGAGCTCGAAACCGAGTATCTGGATATCGATGTCCAGCAGGCGACGGCCGAGGTCGCGCGCGCCCAGGCCGCGCTGAACGAGGCCGAGCGCGACGCGAAGCGGAAGTCAGAAC
>CAZBTT010000497.1:0-4045 GCA_964494295.1 uncultured Acidobacteriota bacterium | reverse complement strand
GAGGTCGAAGAG
Source organism: uncultured Acidobacteriota bacterium (assembly GCA_964494295.1). GTDB lineage: Bacteria > Acidobacteriota > Vicinamibacteria > Fen-336 > JAGNNV01 > JAGNNV01. The sequence goes on along the minus strand of CAZBTT010000497.1, from coordinate 4,033 downwards.
GCCGAGCGAGCCGAACTGTTCATAGACGATCGCGCCAGGGCCGGCCGACGCGGACTTGAGATCGAAGCCATCGTTGTCGAAGAGTTGTGCGACCTTCTTGGTCTGCGTGTCGTAGCTGAACAGCGTGGTCCGGCCGTCACGATCGGAGAGGAAATACACCTTGTCTCCAACCCACATGGGATTGAAGTCGTTCGAATTCTCGCGCGGCAACTTCTCCACCTTCGAGTTGGCGAGGGTGGCGAGCCAGATGGGCGTGGTCTGGCCCCCGCGATAACGCTTCCAGGTCGCGAACGCCCGCTGGAGCGGCACGTAGGCGATGCGCGCGCCGTCCCCCGAGTAGCTTCCCTCGGCCGCCATGGGAAGAGGAAGGGTCTCCGGCAAGCCCCCGTCGAGGCCGATGGTGAACAACTCCGCATAGCGCGAACGCGAGGTGCGGGTCGATCGGAAGAGGACACGGTTTCCGTCCGGCGTGAAGCCGAGCGCCACATCGGCGGTCGGGTGATACGTGAGACGCTTCGGGACTCCCCCGGCGGCCGGGATGACGAAGACATCGATGTTGCCGTCGTACTCACCGGTGAAGGCGACTTTCGTCCCGTCCGCCGAGAAGACCGGACCCGTTTCGGCGCCGGGTCCCGAGGTCAATCGACTGGCCGCGCCGCCATCCCGGGGCACGCTCCATAAGTCGCCGCCGTGGACGAACACGATATGGGTGCGATTCAATGCTGGCTGCTGGAGGAGCTGTCGTCCCGCGCTCTGGGCGTTTGCTGCGCCCGCCGAAAGGACCAGTGCGGCGACGGCGATCAGAACTCTCATTTTGGGTACTCCTTTGAGGAAGGCCAACGCTGGGGCGGCGGCCTGAACAACACCGCGGGCAGGATACCCGAACGACGCCCGGCCATCCGGGGCGTCCGTCCCGCTCGGCGACGCTTCGGCCCCGCGATTAACCCATCAGACCGGCGAGACCGCGTCCCGCCGCGATGGCCCCGACGACAAGGGTCGAGAAGTACAAAACGGTGACCACGTTCATGAGATGACCGGCAATGAGGAGCACGCCATCGAGTTCGAGCAGTCCCAGGGCCAGGAGGAGGATCGCAATGCCCGGCAGCGTGTTCGAGAACGGTACGAAGCCGAACGGAACCATCAGCAGAAGTCCGCCAACGATCAGGCCGCAACCGTGAATCACTCGCAAACCGCGAGTGGCCGAGACAAAGTCGAGCCTCGGTTTCACCAGGCGCTCGACCCGCGCCACGATGGCGCTCGCCCTCTCGAACGTGCGGCGCAGGGCCGGCGCCTCCAACTGCCGGTCGAGAATCCGGCGCGGCAGCCACGGCACCCGGTTCAAGGTGATAGCCACGGAGAGCAGCACGATGGCGAGTCCGAACACCGTGCTGACGCCGGGAATGGATACCGGGATCAGAAAAGGCAGGGTCAGCACGGCACACACCAGCAGCAGGCCCTGCTCCCCGATTGTCTCCAGTATCTGCCGGAGCGAGACCGTAGGAGTGGACAATGTGGCCGAGACGCTTCGCAGGGTGGCCGAGAGCTTGCCCTCCGTGTCGTGCAGGGGGACGCTGGTCACGATGCGCCCGGCCCGCGCGGGGCAGGATCCGGAATGGGCATGTTCACTCGAGTGGCACAGGTCACGGCGGGCGATCGATGCTACCAGTCCATGGCCGCGACCCATCGCCAAGGGAGAGTCCAGGGAGTAGTCTCCGGAAACCATGTTTGCACTAGCCCTCACTGTCCTTCTCGCCGCAGGTCCCTCCGACACGACCGACTGGTCCCGCTTCCGCGGCCCGAACGGTCTCGGCACCGCTGAGTCCACCGGCCTCCCCGCCGAGTTCGGTCCCGCGAAGAACGTCATCTGGAAGACCACGCTGCCCGCGGGCTACTCCTCGCCCATCATCAGCGCGGGACACATCTTCGTAACCGCGGTGGAGAACGACAAGCTCTTCACCATCGCGCTCGATCTCAAGACCGGGGCGGAGAAGTGGCGGCGGGAGAGTCCGCGCAGCCGCAAGGAGAAACTCGATCGGCGCAACGGCCCGGCGTCGCCGTCCGCGGTGGCCGACGGAAAGAACGTCTTCATCTTTTTCCCCGACTACGGTCTGCTCTCGTACGACTTCAACGGGAAGGAGCGCTGGAAGACACCGCTCGGGCCATTCAACAACATCTACGGCATGGGCGCCTCGCCGATGCTCGTGGGCGACAAGGTGATCCTCGTCTGCGATCAGTCGAGCGGGTCGTACATCGCCGCGTTCGAGGCCGGCAGCGGTCGCGAAGTGTGGAGGAAAGCCCGGCCCGAAGCGATCAGCGGCCACTCCACGCCGGTTCTCTACCAGGCGAAAGGGGCCGCCGAGCCGCTCATCCTGGCGCCCGGCTCGCTGCGCATGGACGCGTACTCTCCCAAAGATGGACGGACGGTCTGGTTCGTCAACGCTCTGCCGGGCGAGATGAAATCCGGGCCGGTTCTCATGGGCGACACCGTCTTCGTTTCCGGCTTCAACACGCCGCAGAACGACCCTGGGGCGCAGGTGAAGGTGCCGCCTTTCGACGAGATGATCGCGAAACTCGACGCCGACAAGAACTCCCTCCTCTCGGCCGCCGAGATCCCCGACAAAGAGACGAAGGACATGTTCTTCTTCATCGATCTCAACTCGAATGGGGCGATCGACGCCACGGAGTGGAGGATGTACATGGCGAACGCGGCGTCTGAAAACGGCCTGCTCGCCTTCCGCGCGAATGGTGAAGGCGACATGACCACGAAGGGCCTCGTGTGGAAGTACCAGCGCTCGGTGCCGCAGCTCCCCACCGTTCTCGTCTACCAGGACGTGCTGTACATGATCAACGACGGCGGCATCCTGACCACGTTCAATCCGAACACCGGCGCGGTGCTGAAGCAGGCGCGGCTACGGGGCGCGGTGGACAGTTACTACGCCTCGCCGGTGGCGGCCGACGGGAAGGTCTACATTCCGAGCCGCTCCGGCATCGTTGCAGTCTTGAAGGCAGGCGGCGATCAGGAGGTCCTTTCTCTCAACAAGCTCGACGAGGAGATCTACGCGACTCCCGCGATCGTGGGCAACCGGATCTACATCCGAACCGCGAATACGCTCTACTGCTTCGGTCTGTAGTCTCCAGTGACTCGCCTTCTACTCACGGCCCTGCTTCTCTCGGCCGGCGTGGCCGAAGCACAAACGGTTAAGCCCCGCGCGCGCGAACTGGGAATCTCCCCGCTGATCGGTGGCGTCCCGGGCGCGCTCGACGCCATCACCGATGTCGCAGGGGTCGAGGTAGGTCAGGTCACTTTGATCTCGGGTGAGGGCAAGCTCGTACGCGGCCAGGGTCCGGTCCGCACCGGGGTAACCATGGTGCACCCTCGAGGCAAGTCGAGCGCGGACCCCGTGTTCGGCGCCTGGTTCACGCTCAACGGCAATGGCGAGATGACGGGAACGACCTGGCTCCAGGAGAGCGGTCTGCTCGAGGGCCCGATTGGAATCACGAACACCCACAGCGTTGGCGTGGTGCGCGACGCGATCCTCGAATGGCAGGCTTCACGCCCCGGCCTTCAGCCATGGGGTCTGCCCGTGGTGGCCGAGACGTACGACGGCTTCCTCAACGACATCAACGGCTTCCACGTGAAGCCGGCTCACACCATCGCGGCTCTCGATGGAGCGAAGGGCGGAGCGGTCGCCGAGGGCAACGTGGGGGGCGGGACGGGCATGGTGTGCCATCAGTTCAAGGGTGGCATCGGCACCGCGTCGCGCGTGCTCGATGCGTCACGCGGTGGCTACACGGTCGGCGTGCTGGTGCAGTGCAACTTCGGACGGCGGCCGGATCTGCGCGTCGCCGGCGCCCCGGTCGGTCAGGAAATCACTGATCTGCTCCCGCACCGCCCGACCTCGGGTACGACCAGTTCGGACGAGGAGTCGGGGTCGATCATCGTGGTGGTGGCCACCGACGCGCCACTCCTTCCTCATCAACTGAAGCGCATCGCCACCCGCGTGGCCCTGGGCGTCGGCCGAAGCGGCGGCAT
>CAZBTT010000496.1:0-4071 GCA_964494295.1 uncultured Acidobacteriota bacterium | reverse complement strand
CGCCCCGGTCACCGGTCGGATGACGCTCGACGGGGGGCCGTTCCGGCCGCGTTCGCCGCGCGAAGCGATCGCCCTTGGTGTTTCGTACCTCACCGAGGATCGGCGCGCCCTTGGTCTCTTCCTTGGTCTCTCGTTGCGCGACAACGTCGTGGCGGCGTCGCAGCCCGCGGTCGCCTCCCGGCTGGGCTTCCTGCACCCGGAGCGGCTCAAAGAGGCGGCCCTGGGGTTCCTGCGCCGGCTTGATGTGCGCCCCCTCGAGCCTTTGGTCGAAGTGGCGAACCTGAGCGGCGGCAATCAGCAGAAGGTCCTGCTCGGCCGCTGGCTCATGGCCGCCCCGCGGGTGTTCATCGCCGATGAGCCCACCCGGGGCGTCGATGTCGGTGCGAAAGGCCGCATCCATGCTGAGATCCAGGCCCTGGCCCAAAGCGGGGTCTCGGTCCTCCTCATATCTTCAGACCTGCGCGAAGTCCTCGCCCTCAGCCACCGGGTCGCGGTGTTCCGCGCGGGCCGGCTCGTGCGGATCCTCGAAAGTGCCGAAGCGAACGAAGAGACGGTGATGAGATATGCCGCCCTCTAGACCGTTCTCGAAGTTGAGCGCCCTGCCCGCGCAGCAAATCGCCCTGCTCTTCTGCATCGCGGCGCTTGGCGGGTTCATGGCCTTGACCTATCCGGGCTTCGCGACGATCGCGAACGCCGAGGTGATCGCCATGGGCTTCGTGTTCGAAGGGTTCATGGCACTCGGCATGACCCTGGTGATCGTGACCGGCGGAATCGATCTTTCCGTGGCCGGGGTGCTGCCGTTCTCGGCGATCCTCACCGCCTTGTTGCTGCGGGCCGGGGCGCCGGCGCCGCTCGCCATTCTCGCCGCCCTCACGGTCGCCGCACTCATCGGGCTCTTGAACGCGAGCGCCTCCACCGGACTTCGGGTTCACCCCTTTATCGTGACGCTCGCGACCATGCTTTCGCTCAAAGGGCTGAATCTGGTGCTCACCGGCGGCGGCCCGATCACCGGAATCCCGCCCGATGTCGCGTGGCTCGGTCAGGGGCGCCTGCTGGGCCTGCCGGTCCCCCTCGCCCTCTTCGCGGTGATGGCCCTGACCTTCGCCGTGCTTCTGCGAAAACACCGCTTCTGGCAGCAGACGTACCTGATCGGTGGAAATGCGCGCGCCGCCCGGACGTCGGGGGTGCGCGTTCCGTTCGTGCTCGCTGTCGTCTATGTCACGAGCGCGCTCTGCGCCGGCATCGCCGGGGTGATCGCGGCGGCGACTCTTGGCAGCGCCAGCGCGGGTTTCGGTCAGAACGCGGAGCTGCGCGTCATCACGGCGGTGGTGATCGGCGGAGCGAGCCTCCAGGGCGGGTCCGGTTCGATCGGCGGGACGTTGCTCGGTCTCACCTTCCTGGCTCTGCTCTATAACGCCTTCTCCATGACCGGGGTCTCGACATATTGGCAGGATGTTGCCACCGGCGCGCTGGTGCTCGCCTCGGCACTCGCGACGGAACTTGTCACGAGGCGTCGCGCACGGCGGTAGCGCTCAGATCATGGAAGACCATGCCGAGCTGATGGCGGTCATCAAGTTGTGGACATCGTTCCAGAAAGAGAGACATTAATGAACTCAGACATCTTCCAAGGGTGCATTCCGGCGCTGATGACGCCGTGTCGGCCCGATCGCACGCCCGACTTCGCAGCACTGGTGAAGAAGGCTCAGGCGCTGGTGGCCTCCGGCATGAGTGGAGTCGTCTATTGCGGCTCAATGGGCGATTGGCCGCTGCTGACCGATGAGCAGCGCCAGGAAGGAGTGCAGCGACTGGCCGAAGCCTCGGTGCCGGTGGTCGTGGGCACAGGCGCTCAGAACTCGAAGCGGGCCGCGGCTCACGCCGCGCACGCGCAGCGCGTCGGAGCCAGGGGGTTGATGGTCATTCCGCGGGTTCTCTCTCGCGGCGCTTCCGTGGCGGCTCAGCGCGCGCACTTCGCGGGCGTTCTCGGCGCGGCTCCAGAGCTGCCGGCCGTGATCTACAACAGCCCCTACTACGGATATGAAACCAAGGCCGACCTGTTCTTCGACCTGCGCCGCGAGTTTTCCAGTCTGGTCGGCTTCAAGGAGTTTGGCGGCGCCGCTTCGCTGAGCTACGCCGCCGAGCACATCACTCATGCCGACAGCGATGTGCTGCTCCTGGTGGGAGTCGACTCGCAAGTCTGTCACGGCTACATCCGCTGCGGCGCCGCTGGCGCCATCACCGGAATCGGCAACTGCCTGCCTCGCGAAGTGCTGCACCTGATCGCGCTCTGCCGCCTGGCGGCTTCAGGCGATGTCGAAGCGAGGCGACTGGCTCGCGAACTGGAGGACGCCCTCGCCGAATTGTCCCGTTTTGACGAAGGTCCTGACCTCGTGCTGTATTACAAATACCTGCTCGTTCTGTTGGGCGACGCCGACTACACGTTGCACTTGAACGAATCGGATGAGCTTTCACCGAGCCAACGGCGATATGCCGAAGCGCAACTGACGCTCTTCCAGCAGTGGTGGGCTGGCTGGCCGGGCAAGTCGTATAGCCGCTGAACGAGCCGGCCGGCAAAGACAATCCGCCGGTCAGGCCCCGCCCACCGGGCCGCGCCGCCACTCGCCGTCGACCAGACGCCACGCGCGGTCGTGGGGCGGGGCGTCCCGCAGGACGGGCGGAAGGCGTCCGGGGCGCACCTGGTCGTAGCACTGGAGCATCGCGAAGCGGCGCAGCGAGGCGGGGATGCCGACCGCGGTGAAGCCGGGGTGGCCGGTCGAGGGATACGGGCCGCCGTGGTTCATCGCCGCGGTGACGGCGACGCCGGTCGGCATCTTGTCGTTCAGCAGGCGACCGACGCGCGGGCGCAGCAGCGGCTCGATGCGGTCGTGGAGCGCGTCGTCCGAGCCGCGTGTGTCCGTGTACAAGCTGCCGGTGAGACTCCCCTCGAGTCGCTCGACGATCGCACCAAGCTCGTCTGAATCGCGCGCGACCACGAAGAGGGCCGCGTTGCCGAAGGCCTCGGTCTGCAGCCGCTCCGGCGCCGCGAGGAAGTCTTCCCCCGAGGCGCGCAGGAGGGTGTTGCGGAAGCGATAGCCCGGCTCCGCGACAGCCGCGCCGCCCGTGACCAGGCGCGCGCCCGCGGCTTGCAGGGTGGCGACGCTCTCCGTCAGTGAGCGCGCCACCGCCGACGAGAGCAGCGGCGTGGGCGTCGCGGCATCGAAGCGCGCCTCGACGCCTTTCACGAACTGCTCGGTCGCCTCCCCGGCCACGAGCAGTACCAGGCTTGGGCTGGTGCAAAACTGGCCCGGCCCCATCAGACTGCTGGTGCCGAATTCGTCCACGAGCCCCGGCCCGCGCTCGGCGAGCGCGCCCGGCAGCATCAACACCGGGTTGACCGCGGAGAGTTCGAGGTAGATCGGCTTGCCCGCGGCGTCGGCCGCGGCCTTGAGTTTGAGGCCGGCATGCCGGCTGCCCGTGTAGCCCGTGGCCCCGGTGCGCGGATCGGCGACCAGCCGCTCGCCGTCCGCGTGGCTGGTGCGGTAGATGAGTTGCACGCTCGCCGCGGGCAGTCCAGCGTCGCCCAGCGCTTGGAAGGCCTCCTCGGCCAGAAGACGTGTCGTGCCCGGATGGGACGTGTTGGCCTTGGCGATGACCGGGTTCCCGGCCGCGAGCGCCGCCACGAAGTCACCGCCGGCCGCGCTGTTGAACGCGAACGGGAAGTTGTTGGGACCGAACACCCAGACCGGGCCGATCGGCGCGAGCAGCGAGCGGATGTTGAGTTTGGTGTCGATCGTCGGGAGCGCCCAGGAGCCTTCGCGCGCGGCCAAGGCGCCCTGCCGCAGCTGCCCGGTGGTGCGCGGCAGCTCGACGTCGGCGAGACGCGGGGTCTTGGGCAGACCGGTCTCGGCGTGGGCCATCTCCACGAGTTCGTCCTTGCGCGCTTCGATGCGGGCCGCGAAGCCCTCGAGGAACACCGACCGCTTCTCGGCGGGCTGCTCGCGCATCAACGTGGCGGCTGTTGTGGCCGCGGCCAGAGCTTCATCGCAGTCGGCCCAGTCGCTGATCGGATACTCG
>CAZBTT010000495.1:0-4072 GCA_964494295.1 uncultured Acidobacteriota bacterium | reverse complement strand
CTTCACTCGCCACGTGAAATGCCCGCTCGGGCCGTCACCGTACGGTTCCGGACGAAAACGTACGGAGGCGTACGAAAAGCGTAGAAGGCTGCGACCTAAACCTCTACGAATGGAGCGGCTTGTGGTGGCATGTGGGTTGCTCACTCTCTCGGCATGGACCGAGCCATCGACCCCGTTTTCGCGTCGGCGCAGCAGCGCCGCCGACTGGGCGTGGCGGCCGCCGTCATCGCGTTGGTCGCCCTGGCATTCAGCTATGGACCGAGTCTGCTCAAGCCGTCGGTTCCAAGATCCCGCCTCCGAATCGAGAAGGTGGACCGCGGCCCGGTCGAGGCCTCCATCGCGGCGAACGGGACCGTCACCCCCGACCTCGAGGAAGTGATCGCGAGTCCGGTGGATGCGAGGGTGACGCGCATCCTCAAACGCGCGGGGGATGCGATCAAGGCGGGGCAGCCCATCGTCGAGCTCGATCTTTCGGAGTCCGCCCTGGCCCTCGAACGCGTCGATCGAGACGTTTCCCTCAAGCGGAACGAACAACAGCGCTCGCGCCTCGACCTGCGAAGAACGCTTGCGGATCTCGACGCGGCCACGGAGGCCAAGCGGCTCGAAGTCGAGTCGCTCCGGGCCCGGCTCGCGCAGCAGACCGAACTTGCCGCTTCCGGTCTGGTGTCGAAGGACGGCCTGCGCGAGGCTCAGCTGAACGAGGCGCGCGCCGCCCTCGAATTGCAGCGCCTCATCGCGTCGCGGGAGATCACCGAGGAGATGAACAAAGCGCAGCTCGATGGAATGAACCTCGAACTCGCGACCCTCGAGGGCCAGCGGCGCGAAGCTCGTCGCGTGCTCGAACTCGGCGCGACCCGGGCGCTGCGCGACAGCGTCGTGACCTGGACGGTGACCGAAGCCGGCGCGCTCGTCCGGCGTGGCGAGCCGCTCGCTCGTCTGTCCGATCTCAAGTCATTTCGAATCGAGGCCACGGTCTCCGCGGTTCACGGCCGGGCGCTCCGCCCCGGACTCGAGGCTCTGGTCCGCATCGGCACGGTCGACCTCCGCGGGGAAGTCAGCACGGTCGAGCCCACCGTGCGCGATGGCGTGATGCGCCTCTGGGTCCGGCTTGAAGACCCGACGAACACCGTCCTCCGCCCGAGCCTCAGGGCGGATGTCCAGATCGTCACCGATCGCCGCGCCGATGCGATCCGGGTGGCGCGCGGGCCGTTCCTCAGTGGGGAGGCCGGCCAGGACGTCTTCGTGGTCCGCGACGGCCGGGCGTTCCGGACCCGGGTGGAACTCGGTCTCATCGGTTACGACGTGGTCGAGATCGCGCGCGGCCTCGAGGCGGGAGACGAAATGATCGTCTCCGACATGACCAACTACCTTCATGCACGGGAGCTGAAACTGAAATGAGCGTTCCAATGATCCGCCTCGCCGAAGTCGAGAAGGTCTACCGCACAGACCGCATCGAAACGGTGGCGCTGTCCGGCATCAACCTCGAGGTCGATGAGGGAGAGTTCGTCTCCATCATGGGCCCATCGGGCTGCGGCAAGAGCACGCTCATGCACCTGATCGGCCTCCTCGATGCGCCGACCAAAGGCACGATCTCCCTCGGCGGCGCCGCGGTCACCGACGCTTCCGACAAGGCGCTCGCCCGACTGCGCAACGAGTCGATCGGTTTCGTCTTCCAGTCCTTCCATCTGATCCCCGATCTTTCCGTGGTCGACAACGTGGAAATTCCCCTTCTCTATCGAAAGGTCGGAGCGGGAGAGAGGCGCAAGGCGGCCGAGGCCGCGCTCGAACGCGTCGGCCTTTCGGCCCGCAAACACCACTTCCCGTCGCAGCTCTCGGGCGGCCAGCAGCAGCGCGTCGCCATCGCGCGGGCGATCGTGGGCAAGCCCCGCATCCTGCTCGCCGACGAGCCCACCGGCAATCTCGACTCCCAGATGGGTGACGAGATCATCTCGATCCTTCAAGACCTCAACACGAAGGAGAAGACCACGCTCGTGATGGTGACTCACGATCCGCGCCAGGCCGAGAAGACCGCGCGCACGATCCGGATGTTCGACGGACGGCGCGTGAACTGACGCCATGCTCAAGAACTACCTGAAACTCAGCCTGAAGATTCTCGGCCGGAGGAAGTTCTTCACCTTCGTCAGCCTTTTCGGAATCGGCTTCACCCTGCTCGTGCTCATTCTCTCGGCGGCGGTTCTCGACCACATCTTCGGGGCCTACCCTCCGGAGACGCGCGCCGACCGGACACTTTCGGTCTATACCGTTCGCATGACCGGGGACGATTCTCAGTCGACGGGTCCAGGCGGATTCGCGCTTTACGACCGTTACATGCGCGGAATCCCGGGCGTCGAACGGATGGCGCTCATGACCATGCCGCAGCACGCGGTTTCCTACTGGAAGGGATCACGGATCCAGTCCGCGTTGCGGAGGACGGACGCCGACTTCTTCCGGATCCTCGATTTCCAGTTCATCGAGGGCGAGCCCTTCGGTGACGCGGATGTGAATGATGGCCGTTTCGTTGCCGTAATCAACGACTCCACCCGCCGGAAGTTTTTCGGTGATCGGCCTGCCCTTGGGCAGATGCTTGAAGTCGATGGCCAGACCTTCAAGGTCGTGGGCGTCGTGCCTGACGTGCCGATCTTCCGTCTACTCGCGACCGGGGATATCTATGTGCCGGTCACCACCAGCAAGACGGACGAATACCGCCGCCGGATCCGCGGGGGGTTCCTCGCCATGTTCCTGGTCAAAGACGCGAGCCTCACCGAGAGTGTGCAGCAGGAGTTCAAGGCGCGCCTCACCACGGTCGAAGTCCCCCCGAACTTCAAACGCATCCTCGCGGTGCCCGAATCGGTGTTCGGCACGTTCGCCCGCCTGATGGTGAACGACTTCGAGTCGGACGATGCAGGGGCCCGGCTCCTCGCCATCCTGCTCACCATGGCCGTGTTGTTCATGGTCCTGCCTGCCGTGAACCTGGTCAACCTGAACGTCAGCCGGGCTCTCGAGCGGGCTTCCGAGATCGGCGTGCGCCGAGCCTTTGGCGCTTCCGGACGCGACCTCCTCCTTCAGTTTCTCTTCGAGAACGTCGTCATATCGGTCGTGGGAGGCGGGCTCGCCCTGGTGGTGGCCGCGGGGGTGCTCGCCGCGCTCAATGGCGCCGACCTCATCCCCTACGCGCACTTCGCCCTCAACCTGCGGATCGCGGCGTGGGGCTTCGCGTTCGCTCTCGCGTTCGGGGTGATCTCCGGGGTCTGGCCCGCGTGGCGCCTTTCCCGGCTCAAACCCATCCAGGCCCTCGGAGGTGGCAGGTGATTCGACATCTCTTCAAACTGATCTGGAACCGCAAGCGGGCGAGCGCGCTGGTGATCGTCGAGATCTTCGTCTGCTTCCTCGTCCTCTTCGCCGTCCTCACTCTTTCGATCTACACGTACCAGAACTACCACCGGCCGATCGGGTTTGCCTATCGGAATATCTTCTCGTTGGACGTCACGTTCGTGGAGAGCACCGGGGACGGCAACACCTCGCGCACCGGTCCCGCCGCCGCCACCGAGCCGACCCCCGCCAACCCCTACGAGGCGCGGCAAAGGGCCCTTCTTCAACTGGTGAAATCGGATCCGGCGGTTGTGAATGCGGCCTGGGCGGCGCCGCTGCCCTTCTCACAGTCGAATGAGACGCGCAACTACACCTTCCGTAAGCGCGCCCTTCGCTATTCGCTGGCGCGCTGCACCGATGAGTACAAGGACGTTATGGCCCTCGAGATCACGCGCGGCCGCTGGTTTTCGGCCGAAGACGATGGTGGCGGCTATGAGGCGGTGGTGATCACAGAGGCTCTCGCCGCCCACGGCGACGTGGCAGAGCCGACAGACGAAGCGCCCGCAACGCTGGCAGCTTGCTTCGGGCCGTTTCCCGGCGTGGAAGAAGCAGCTCGCTTCGGAGGCATCCTCCGTCGATTCGGCAAAATTCGGGGCCTCGGGCTGCCGCCTGCTCGCGGGGAAGACGAAGGCTTGCACCTGCTTTTTACACGATGGGCACCGCAGCGGCTCCTTAGCGTTTGAAGCAGTTTTCGCAAATGGGT
>CAZBTT010000494.1:0-4074 GCA_964494295.1 uncultured Acidobacteriota bacterium | reverse complement strand
CTACACCCCGAGCAGGGGCGGTGTTTCTACGAGGAGCTCGGCGATGAGGGTCGAGCATGTCCTGGTGGGCGGAGCGCGTCGAGTCCTCGGCACGGGCCGGTTCAGAGTTCGGGGATGATCACGACCGTCACGCTCAGCGGCGCCCCTCCCGGAGCACGCGAGCCCGAGGTCGCCTTCACCCCGGTCTCGCCGGACTTTTTCAAGACCCTCGGCCTGAGGATCGAGCAGGGCCGCGACTTCGCCCGGAGCGACGAGGGCGGACCTTCGATCCTCGCGGTGAACCGGGCTTTCGCCGATCGCTTCTGGCCCGGTCGCGACGCGCTTCGCGAGCGTGTCTTGAACTTCGGTCCAAACGGCGCCACGACCATCGCGGTGATCGCGGACGCGAAGCTCACCAGCCTGCGGGAGTCCCGTGAGCCGATGATCTACGTCCCCGTCTCTGCTTTTTATGTGCCGAGCACCAGTCTGATTGTCCGGACCACCGGAGATCCGCAGGCACTCCTGCCCGCGGTGAGCGGCGTAGTGAACCGCCTCGACCGGAGCGTGCCGATCTTCCGGGCACGCACGTTGAGCGAGCACGTGGGTCAGGCCATGGCGCAGGAGAAAGTGACGGCGTCGCTGCTGTCCGCCTTCGGCGCGTTGGCCCTCGTTCTGGCCGGCATCGGTCTTTACGGCGTCATCGGCTACACCACCCAGATTCGGGGCCGCGAGTTTGGAATCCGGCTGGCCCTCGGCGCCTCGCCGCGCGCGTTACTCCTCCTGGTGCTCGGGCAGGGCGCGGGTCTTGCGGCGGTCGGTGTCGCTCTCGGCCTCACCATCGCGGCGGGGTCGAGCCGCGTCTTGCAGTCGATGCTCTATGGCGTGAGCCCGACCGACAGCGTGACCTTCGTGGCGATCGCGGTCGTGCTGCTGGTCGTCGCAGTGGCGGCAAGTGTGGTCCCCGCGCGCCGGGCTTCCCGCGTCGATCCGATCCGGGCGCTGAGGGCAGAGTAGAGCCGCGGGCATAAAAAGGGCCTGGCGTCGGCCCCGACGTTTGCGGGGACGCGATCAAGCCAGGCCCGGGTGGGATCATTTTGTTGTGATCCCTGGCCGTCTCGAAGTGGACGGCTCTGGTTACTTGGAATTCCCCTCGGTGGACCGTCTGGCTCCCGAGGGGCCGTCTTTCTCAGGTGGAGTGTCGCCTGTCATGCGGTGTATCGCTGTATCGCGCCTCCCTTCCTTTCCTGAGGCTCTTGGGCCCAAGGTTTCTTGCGTCCTTTGTTCTGCGGTCGCGGCGTAGATATTCGCGGTGCAACCGACACCCATAATCTGCTCCTGAGCGGTGATCCGTGTCAAGGCTTTTTTGGGCCAAATTTCTCCTTAGCGGTACGGGTGCGTGAGGGCCTGATTTCCGGCTTCGAGGATTCGCTTCGACGCGGCGGCGACTCCGTCCTTTGCGCCGAAGATCGCAGAACCCGCGACGAACACGCGCGCGCCCGCGGAGACGACGCGGCCGATCGTGACGGCGTCGATTCCGCCGTCCACTTCGAGTTCGCACTTCGGGTTGACCGAATCGATCATCTCGCGGATGCGGCGGATCTTCGGCAGCGTGCTCTCGATGAACTTCTGGCCGCCGAAACCCGGATTCACGGTCATGACAAGAACCAGGTCCACGTCCGCGAGCACTTCCTCGATCGCCGACGCCGAGGTCGCCGGGTTCAACGCGACCCCGACGCGCTTCCCGAGTTCCTTGATCCGATGGATCGTTCGGTGGAGGTGGCGAGCGCCTTCCGGATGGACGGTGATGGTGTCGGCCCCGGCCGCCGCGAATTCAGCCGCGTAGCGATCGGGATCTTCGATCATCAGATGGCATTCGAGCGGCAGGGTAGTGGCCTTTCGCAGAGACTGAACCACCACCGGACCGATCGTGATATTCGGGACGAAGTGCCCGTCCATCACGTCCACGTGGATCCGGTCCGCGCCCGCGGCCGCGGCTTCGGCCACCGCTTCTCCGAGGCGAGCGAAGTCCGCGGACAGGATGGAGGGAGCGAGTCTGATTTCTCCGCTCATGATCCGGCCTCTTCCATTTCCATGGGCGGCATTTCGGGCGTGCGTTTCAGGTAGGCCCCTGCCGCCTCGTCAACCAGCCACAACACGTCGCCGTCCAGGGGGGCCACGAGTTGGGCGGGGAACTCGAGGGCATTCGCCGGCCCCTCCAGAACCCGTTCGAGCGCTTCCCCCTTGTCGCTCCCCTCGACCAGGAACACCACGTTGCGGGCCGCGTTGATCACGGGGACGGTCAGGGTGAGCCGTTCCGTGCTCAGTTGCGGGACTTCATTTCGAACCACCCAGGCGTCTTGCTCTCCGAGCGCGGCCGTGAAGGGGAACAGAGACGCGGTGTGGCCGTCCCTGCCCAGGCCCAGCATCACGAGATCGAAACGGGGCAGGGCTTGGTCGCGTTTGACACCAAAACAACGCGCGAGCTCCGCCTCGTATTCCCGGGCGGCGAGGGTCAAGTCGCCGCGTTCACCCGCCATGCGGTGAATCTGAGAGGAATGCAGCTGAAGACCGGTCAGGAGCGCCTCGTTGGCGGAGTTGAAGTTCGAGTCGGGATGGTCCGGCTCCACCGCGCGTTCGTCGCCGAAATAGATCTGGACCGAACTCCATTCGACCTTTCGCTTCAGCTCGGAGGTTGCGAGCTGCTCATAGGTGCGCCTCGGCGTCTTGCCGCCGGCCAGGGCGACGTGGAAGACGCCGCGATCCCACACGGCCTTCTTCGCCAGCCGGATGAATAGGTGCGCCGCGTGGCGGGCCGCAGCATCCGCGTCGGAGAAGCCAAGAATCGTTCTCGCCATTTCGAGAATGATAGCCGCGCATCGACGCGCCCGCTGCCCGCCCCCGAGAGGCTGAGTTCGCCCGGCGATCAGCCTTCGCTGGTCATGATGAAGAGCGGAGCCATGTCGAAACTGTTGAAGTGGGGCCGGTACCTTTCGGTGTTGTAGTAGCGCTCGACGTTGACCAGTTTCTTGGTGCTGGTCACGATGTCGAGCGGGATGTTGCCGTAGCAGCCGTTCTTCACCACGACCATGCGGCCGTGCGCCCCGCTCAACAGAAGGTCGAAGGCGAGGTTGCCAAAGGCCATGGGCACGATCGAGTCGATGGCGTCGGGGTCGCCGCCCCGGACCAGATATCCGAGCTTCTGGTTGATGATGTTGACTTCTTTGCCGTTGTTGTACTGGGCGGTGCGCTTCTGAACCTCGGCGGACACCAGGTCACCGATGCCGCCGAGTTTGCCGTGCCCGAACGCGTCGGTGGCCCGGCTGGCCCAGACCTTCTCGCCTCCCGCGACCACCGCGCCCTCGGACACCAGGGCGACCGCGTACTTGCTGGGGTTGCGGTTGCGGTCGTACATCAGCATCTCGGTGAGGGTGTCCAGGCTGAACTCGTGTTCGGGAATCACGCAGCGGGTGGCCGCGCCCGCCATGGTGGGCAACATGGCGGTGAAGCCGGCATAGCGACCGAACACCTCCATCACCAGCAGCCGTTCGTGCGAGCCTGCGGAGGTGCGCAGGCGGTGCGCCATCTCTATGGTGCGGGTGACGCAGGTGCTGAAGCCGATGCAGTAGTCCGTGCCGGGCACGTCGTTGTCCATCGTCTTGGGGACGGCGACCACGGGGAACCCGCGCCGTCCCAGCTCTACGCCGTAGCTCAGCGTATCGTCGCCGCCCATCGGGACGAGATAGTCGACTCCCAGGAACTGCAGGTTGGCGATGACCTCGTCGCTGAGGTCGTTCTTCTCGGCCGTGTACTTGCCCGCGAGGTGCGCCGGCAGGTCCTTGAGGGGTACGGCGCTCGGCTTGGTCCGCGAGGAGTGCAGGAAGGTGCCGCCCTTGTAGACGTTGGCCTCGACGAGGTCCTCCGTCAGCGGGATGCAGTAGTGGCTGAGGTCGCCGACGTGGTCGCGGTCGAGGTCGACGAGGCCGGCCCAGCCGCGACGGATGCCCACCACGTCGAAACCCTCGCGCAGCGCCCGCATGGTGACGCCGCGGATCGCCTGGTTCAGACCGGGGATGTCGCCGCCGCCGGTCAGGATGC
>CAZBTT010000493.1:0-4082 GCA_964494295.1 uncultured Acidobacteriota bacterium | reverse complement strand
CCGCCAGCCCTTCCACCTCTTCCGGCCCTGCCTCGCACGGGCTGGTCGTGCCGCAGCAGCGCACCCGGATGCCACCAGGCCATCGACGACAATCCCAAGACCCTTCTGCTGGCGGCCGAGCCTCAAGGCACGGGCCAGTTCCTGAAAGTCAGATTCATCTCGCCCACCAGACTCCAGGCAGTCTCGATCGGCCTCGGCCGGTTTCCCGAGTACTTTCCGCGCGAGCCCGTGATCCGGGTCCTTCAACACGACACCTGGGTAGAGGTACAAGCAGAACTGGACATGAGGACGATGCTCGCGGACATGATGGGAGGCTCGCCGAACCCGATAATGATGTGGCGGTTTCCCGAGACCACGGCCGAAGGCTTCGAGATCCAGACCCGAGGAGGCGGGCACGGCTTCCGGCCGCTCGGCATCCCGGAGGCCAACGCCCACGGTTTGCGCCCCTGAACCGATTTCGCGGTTATCTCCTTACTCTTGAGTCGAACCACTCCGCGATAAGAGCGCCCACTCTGGCGTGCCCGAAATCGTTGAGATGGATGTCGCGGTCCAAGTAGAGGCGTTGGTTTGAAACGCTGGCCTGCTTCCGCAACAGAGGGAGGAGATCCAGGTAGGGGATGCGGCGGTCGCGGCAGAACTCCTGCAGATAGGCTTGAGGCAAGGCCGTGTCGAAAGTGCGCTTCGATGCTTCAAGCGCGTAGACCTGAGCGGAAGTGGGAAGAGCTACCACGGCCAGGCGGATGCCTCGAGCAGCGGTCGCCGTCTCCATGCGCGACAAGGACTCGAACACGGCGTCCCTTGCCTGAAGCGCGATCTTCGGGGCCGGCACGATCGACCAGAAGGCGGGCTGGAAAAAATTCCGGTTCGGCCGGAACACCACGCAGAGATCTTCGAGGTCAAGAAGGGGCGCAACGCGGCGAAACGCCGCAGACGTTTGAGCCACGCGTCGCCAGAGTGGGGTTGGGCACGAAAGCGGAATCCGGTCGTCTGGCTTGAGGAACTCCGCAGGGACCAGGGACGCTATCGTCTCGCGGTTGAGATGGGCCTCGCCATTCACGATGTCCTCGCGATGGAGCCCGAGCCAGGTGTCCCGGAAGTCGTTGCCCATGTAGCTCACGACGATCACATACGAGGGGTCGAACCGGAGGGCCAGTTCCCGAAGGAGAAGTTCCTGGTCCACGAGGCCGTATCCGCCGACCCCGAAATTAAGCGCCTCGAACCGATCCGCGTCCAGTCGCGATTCAAATACACCGACAAACGTGTGAGCCCAATCGCGTGCCCACGAACCGAACGTGAAGGAATCACCGAGGAAGGCCACCCGCTCTCTCCCGGGCCTTCCCACCCACGGCGTCTCTCGCCAGTGCATTCCGTGAGAGTTGGTTCGAATCCGGATGTTGTTGTTTCCAACCCGCGTCTCGATGTCGAGATTCGGGCGCAGCCTATAGGAACCGGTGCCCGCCGGATTCTCGCGGAGCAGGGCAACCTCTTGGGGAGGGGCCGGTGGCTTAGAGGAACGTCGCCAGTCGTCGAGCCGAACACCCGCCTCGATGATGAAGAGGCACATCGAGACCGTAAGAATGAAGAGCAAGAAGCCTAGACGTCTCTGCCCGTTCTGCCTCATGCGCCCCAATTATCTATCCGGTCTGGCTGAGCACCGCGCGGCTCACCACCCTCTCGCAGCTATGCGCGGAACGATGGCCGCCGCGGCTCTTGTCACGGCGACGTCTCGCTGGAGAGGGCTTGCGCGCTCAACAGATTGAACTGCGTGCCGCGCGTCGCACGAGCCATCTTCACGAAATAGGATGGCTCCACTCGCCCCGGCTCCCGCACTTGCCGTAGCGTCTTAAACCTCCATGATCTCTCTGCTTCTGCTCGCCGCTGTCACTGCGACGGCCGCCTCACCCCTCCTCACCTACCAGGGCCGCGACAATCAGCTGAAGGTCGCGGTGCCGCGGCTCGACGAGAGCATCGAAGTCGATGGTCAGCTCACCGACCCGGCCTGGGCGAACGCCGCGCGTCTTACCGACTTCTCGCAGTACTCGCCCAACGACGGCCGCCCCGCCGAGCAGAGGACGGAAGTCCTCGTCTTCTACTCCGCGAGCGCGATTCATTTTGGTGTTCGCGCCGAAGCGCCCGCCGGGAGCGTGCGCGCGAGCCTGGCCCAGCGGGACAAGCTCAGCGCGGAGGACACCGTCACCTTCCTGCTCTCGACCTTCAATGATGGCCGGCAGGCCATCGCCCTCACCGTCAATCCTCTCGGGGTTCAGGCCGACGGCACGCTGATCGAGGGTTTGAGCGCCGCCTCGAGCGGCGGTGGATTCTCCGGCCTCGCCACCGGACGCGAGGCTCCAGACCTCGCCCCCGACTTCGTCTTTCATTCGAAAGGCCGGCTCACCGAGCAGGGCTACGAAGTCGAAGTGCGCGTTCCGTTCAAGAGCCTCCGCTATCAGAAGGCCGAGACGCAGAGTTGGGGCCTGCACGTTCTGCGCAAGAGTCAGAACACCGGATACGAGGATTCGTGGGCGCCCGCGCGGCGTGACGCCACCTCCTTCCTGGCTCAGGCCGGCGTGATCGAGGGCATGCGCGAACTGCGCCCCGGCCTCGTGCTCGATCTCAATCCCGAGTTCACCGGCCGCTCCGATGGCGCGCCGCGAGCGGGAGAGAGTTGGGGGTACGACACCTCGAGGCCCGAGATCGGCGGCAACGTCCGCTGGGGCGTCACGCCGAACCTCTCGCTGAATGGAACCGTGAATCCGGACTTCTCCCAGGTGGAGTCGGACGCGAGCCAGATTCAGTACGATCCGCGGAACGCGGTCTTCTTCGAAGAGAAGCGTCCTTTCTTCCTGGATGGTCTCGAGCAGTTCGCGACCCCGAATCGACTGATCTACACGCGAAGGATCGCGGCGCCGATCACCGCGGCGAAACTGACCGGCACGCTCTCCGGCACGAGTGTCGGCTTCCTCTCCGCGGTCGATGACCGGATCACCTCACGCACGGGGGACACGCATCCGATCTTCAACATCCTCCGTGCGCGCCGCGATCTGGGGACGCGCTCCCGAATCGGCCTCGCCTACACG
Source organism: uncultured Acidobacteriota bacterium (assembly GCA_964494295.1). Taxonomy (GTDB): domain Bacteria; phylum Acidobacteriota; class Vicinamibacteria; order Fen-336; family JAGNNV01; genus JAGNNV01. The sequence continues at coordinate 1,005 of CAZBTT010000493.1, read as the reverse complement.
GACCGGATCGATGGCGACGACTGGAACCGTGTCGCCGGGCTCGACGCGCGGGTCGCCCTCGGTGAGGTTTCAACTCTCGATCTGCAGGGCGCCGTCTCCGGGAACGAACGCGCCTCGGTCCGCACCACCGCGCCCCTCTTTCAGGCCATCTACAACCGCAACGGGAAGAAGCTCGGGACCCGCGCCATTTTCACTGGCATCGATGAAGATTTTCGCGCCGGCTCGGGCTTCATCTCTCGCCCCGGTGTCGTCAGAGCTGCGGTTACCCAGCGCTTCAGCTTCTTCGGGAAGAAAGGCGGAGCGCTCGAAGTCCTGAACACCGACGTCGTCCTCGACGGCAGCTGGAAATACCGCGCGTTCTTCGGCGAAGGCGGTGTTCAGGACAAGAAACTGCACATCAACAACAACGCGACCCTGCGCGGCGGTTGGAAGGCGGGCGCGTCGGTTCTCATCGAGTCCTTCGGCTATGACCCCGATCTTTACGCCAACTACTTTCTTCCCGCGGCCACTCCGGGCCGCTTCACACCGTACGTTGGTGCGCCTCGGTTGCCGAACCTCGATTGGGTTCTGAGCCTCACGACGCCCGAGTTCAAGCGCTTCTCCGGCTACGTCAACGCCTTGTGGGGCAAGGACGAGAACTTCTTCGAATGGTCGAGCGCGAACATCGCGTATGTGACGGTCCGCCTGGACTGGAGGCCCACGGAAAAGCTCCGCCTCAACGGCACCGACAAGCCGAGTGTGGGGCCGCGCGACCCGCGTCCGCCGCTGGTCGACGCGAGGAAAGGGCTCGGCTCGCGGCTGGACCGGACCCTGGCGCTGCTTCGCCGCGGCGACCCCGGCGCGCGCGACTCGCTGATCCTCATCCGGGTTGATGCGCTCACCCAGGCCACCGACGCCGCGCCGGCCCTCTCGGCCGCCATCGAGGCCGTGCGCGCCGGCCGCGATCCGGCGCCTTCCATCGCGATCGCGCGCCGGGTGCTTCTTCGCGCCACCGAGGGTTCGTCC
>CAZBTT010000492.1:0-4083 GCA_964494295.1 uncultured Acidobacteriota bacterium | reverse complement strand
GAGCTGGGCATCGACGGTGTTGTAGCCCGATTCCGAGATGCCCCAGGGCACGCCCCGCTCCCCTCCGTAGTCGATCTGGCGCGATACCGCGGCCTGGCAGGTCTGATCGAGGAGGGTCCCCTCATACGCCGGCATGACCAGCAGAGGCATCAGGTACTCGAACATCGAGCCGCTCCAGGACAGCAGGACCGGGTCGCCCGCGGTCCCGGAGAGAAGTCGCCCGAGCGCGAACCAGCTCTCCTGCGGGAGGCGTCCTTGTGCGATCCCGACGAAAATCGCGAGGCGCGCTTCCGAAGCGAGCAGGTCGTAGGCGCCCGGATCCAGCCGATGGTCGCTGACGTTGTATCCGATCGAGAGGAGATGCCGCGTCTTGTCGAACAGGAAGCCGTACTCCATGTTCGCCATCTCACCCGCCTGGCGCGCGAGCCCGTCGAGGGTGGTCATTCGGTCGCGGGCGCGAACACTCGCCGCGATGATGTCCTCGCGAAGGGCCGTGAGCCAGTCGCGATCGGCGCTGGCGAGGTCGTCGTCAAGACGGGCGGCGATGCGCGGTTCCCATCCCGAGTCGAGGCTGGCCATGGCGCGGAGCGTGGGTATCTCATCGATCTCCGCGAATTCCAGGAGCCGAGAAGGCGCTTCGTCGCGCAGGAGCCATGGCGCCACGAAGGCAAGTTCGTCTAGAGCGGTGCTCGACTGAACCGCGAGTCGGTTCGACCACCAGGCGGCGTCGGACGTCGTGGCCCCGGCTTGCGCCTGCGCGTCGATGAGCGCGCTGAGGTCCGCCACCCGGGCGAGTCGACGATGAATCGATCGGAGCGTACCCAGGGGGGCGACGGCCATCGCTTCGAGCTCTCTCTCGATTTCCCCCACGCCTTCCAACGCTTCTCCCGCGGCCGAAGTCCGCGCGATCCGCGCGGTATCGAGGAGTCCCTCGAAGATGCGCGGGCTTGCGACCGGGTCGCTGCTGAGCCCGTTCAAACCGGCGCGCAGGGTCAGAAGGTGGCCGGCCAGGTTGCCGCTGTCCACTGTCGACACGTAGCGCGGAGGCAGCGGCTCCAGAGTCAGCGTGTCGTACCAGTTGTAGAAGTGGCCGCGGTGTCGCTCGAGTCGACGCATCGTGCGGAGCGCGTCCGCGGTTCGGGCCACGAGCGACCCCGCGGGAACGTAGCCGAAGTCATAGGCGGCGAGATTCGCGAGGAGGGAAAGCCCCATGTTCGTGGGCGAGGTGCGATGGGCGATCGGCTCGGGTCTCGACGCTTGCCAGTTGTCGGGAGGCAGCCAGTGATCTTGAGGACTGACGAACTGCTCGAAGAAGGCCCAGGTTCTTCTCGTCACCTCGCGGAGGAAACGCGTCTGGTCCGGCCGCAAGGCCTGGGTCCGGCGTGGAATCGGCAGGCTGATCCACCAGGCCGCGACCGGCGAGAAGAACCACAACGCAAGAATCGGCGCCGCCCCCACTGCTTCCGGCCTGAACCAAGCGAGATGGAACGCGACGGCCGCCGAGAGGGCCGGAGCCATCCACATCGCGCGGAGGGAGCCCGCGAGGCCGCCGTTGGTGCTTTCGCGATCGGCGTCGCTCGAGGTCTTCCATTCGAGCAGGCGCCGCGAGATCAGCAAACGCCAGCCCGTTCGAAGGATCGCATCGAGACTGTAGAACGCTTCGAAGGGAAGGCAGGCGAGTTCGAAAAGGGCCCTCGACGCGGCCAACGCGGCGGTGCGCAGCGTCTCGCGGATGTGCGCCCACGGCCTCACCCCATCCGGCCAGCGGACGAGGTCGAGCCCCAGACCCAGAAACGAGGGTCCGAGCAGAATGAGGATCACGGCTCCGGTCCAGAACCAGGACGGCGTCAGCAGAGTCCAGGCGCCGATGAGGAGAAGAACGAGCGCCGCGGGAACGAGACTTCGCCGCAGATTGTCGATCAGCTTCCACTGTGAAAGATGGGAAAGCGGGATCTTCGGGCCGAGGAGCCAGGATACGAGTTGCCAGTCGCCGCGGATCCAGCGGTGGCGTCGGCTTACGTCGGCCCGGTATCGTGCCGGGAAGTCCTCGTACAGCTCGACATCGCTGAGGAGTCCGGCGCGCGTGTAACAACCCTCGAGCAGATCGTGGCTCAGAATCCGGTTGTCGGGCAGGCGGCGCCCCAGCGCCCGGTCGAAGGCCGCAACGTCGTAGATTCCCTTGCCGACGAACGAACCTTCGTCGAACAGATCCTGATAGACGTCCGAAACGGCGCGTGTGTAGGGATCCAGACCCGGTTCGCCTCCGTACAGTCCGGCGTAACGCGAGCGGGTTGTCGAGGGGAGGCTTATCGAAACGCGCGGCTGGAGGACCGCGTGCCCCCGAACCACCCGCAGGTGTTTGTCGAATTGCGGGTGATTGAGCGGATGAGCCATCGCCCCCGCGAGCTGCTGCGCGGCATCGCGCGGTAGACCGGTGTCGGTGTCGAGGGTGATGACGTAGGGGATGGAGGGAAGAATGCTCGTGTCGCCCTTGATGAGACCGAACCGACCCGCGGCCCCGACCGCGGCGGCGTTGCGCAGAAGCTGGTTCAGTTCTTCGATCTTGCCGCGCTTGCGCTCGTAACCCATCCAGATCTTCTCCTGGGCATTCCACTGACGGGCCCGATGGAACAGGAAGAAGGTGTCATGGCGCCTCTGCTCACCAGCCTGGTGCCTGGAGTTGAGATCGTCGATGCCCTCCGCCGCTTGTGCAACGAGGGCGGCGTCGTCCGGCAGAGTCTGTGAGGGCGCGTCGCGGAGGTCGGTCAGCAGCGCGAAATGCAGCCGCTCGTCGCGGTTCGCGAGGAAACGGACTTCGAGGTCTTCGAGGAGTTTCTCCACATTGTCCCGACTGAGGAGCATGGTGGGAACGACCACCAGGGTGCGCGCGGACTCCGGGATCCCTTTGGAGAAATCCATCCGGGGCAGGAGATGGGGAGGGGTCCACAGGGTAACGAGCCGGTTCACGAGGGCCACGGCAAGGGGGCTTGCCGCGAGGATGAGGAGCGCTCCCACAGGCGCGAGCGTCCAGTCGGGCATCCAGGGCTCGTGGCTCCTCGCGAACATCCATGCGCCCAGGACAAGCGATGAGATGCCGATGGCGCCGAGGTAGAGGGGCAGAGGCTGCTTTGAGAGCGGGCGGAGTAGAGATTCGCCACGCGAGGGAGGTATGCCTACCGCGCGTTCGAGGACAACCTGCCCCTCGTCGATCAGGAAGTAGCCGACGTGGGCGGCACGCCCGTCCGCGTCCGGGCCTTCCGCGGCCGGCGCGAGGCGGGCCAACCGAACCGCCTCCCGCGCCACTTCGGCCTCCGGGATCCTCGCCCGCCGTGCCATCGCCTCGACGACATGGCGATACCGGTCGCGGGTGGTGAAGTCCATGCGGGCGTAGGCGCCTGGCGGGTCCTCGCGGAGTTCCTGCTCGACGACGCTGAGCGACTCCACGAACCCGCGCCAGTTCATGGCTCCGATGACTCGAAGGCCGCCGATGCTGTTGCTGACCGTGACCTGGTTCGAGGCTTGAGATTGAGCCTCGAATCGCACCAGCTGTTCGATGGTCTGGCCCGATTCCGAAAGATGCTGTTCCATCCACTTGAGGGGCAAGGCGAGGGCAGGCCCGCGGCCCTGGAGCCTGCGGGCGAGTTCCGCCACGAACGGGCTCGTCATCGGCGGCGCCGAGCGCGCCATGTCCGCCACTACGAGGATCAGGCCCTTAGGGTCCTTCTCCGCCGTCTCCGTCATCTGGTCCGCCCAGGCGCCGGCGAGCGACCTCTCCTCGAACCCCGCCGAGATCCGAACGCCGATCCGCCGCAGATTCTCCAGAATGGCGAGCCGCAGCATGATGGGAACGGCCCAGAGTTCGCCCAGCTTCAAGGGGCTCACCGTCTGGTAGGACGCCACGAACCGGCTGAGGCTCTCCGAGTCCACACGCCCGTCGCCGTGCCCGATCGCCTGAAGGGCCAGGTCGTATACGCGCGGCTGACCCGCGGAGGGGCCGCTTTGAAGACGGGGGAGTTCGCGGCTGTAGTTTTTCGGCAGATGCCGCCGCGCCTGGCGGATCTGCTCTTCGATGAGGTAGAAATT